>JANWYD010000008.1 GCA_025057155.1 Chloroflexaceae bacterium | reverse complement strand
ACAACGCGCCTTTCGTCACCGGCGAGAGCTACACCGTGGACAAGACCGCGCCCGCGGTGACGGCTATCACGCGCCTCGATCCCAACCCCACCTCCGCCGCCAGCGTGCAGTTCCGGGTGACCTTCTCCGAGCCGGTCACCGGCGTGGCTGCGAACGACTTCGCCCTGGCGACCACCGGCAATCTTAGCGGGGCGAGCATCTCCGGCGTTAGCGGCAACGGCGCGACGTACACGGTCACCGTCGCCACGGGAACCGGCGACGGCGCGCTGCGCCTCGATGTGCCCGCCGGGGCGACCATTGCCGACCAGGTGGGGCTCAACGTGAGCAACCTGCCCTTCACCAGCGGGGAGGCGTACACCGTGAATAGCGGCGGGGGCGGCCCGATAGCGACCCCGACCCCCACGCCTTCAGGCGCGACCCCGACCCCGACGCCCCCGGGCGTCACCCCGACCCCGACGCCCCCAGGCGTCACCCCGACCCCGACGCCTCCAGGCGGCAGCACGTCGGTCAGGGTCTACCTGCCGCTGGCGCAGCGCTAAGCGCCTGCCGGGATTGCGATTCTGACGGATCCGGGGACATTGCTTGCTCCCGGATCCTTGATTTGTCCCTTCTAGAGAATTTCTGAGAATAGTTGTCGCAAAGACGCGAAGGCACAGCCTGTTTGTGGTAGTGATGCCAGGCCTGGGCGCCATTGCGTCACGCCGGTCACGGGTAATCGGGAAGCGAGGGTTCAAGGCAGGCGAGAAATGCTGGAGAAGCGCGGAAGGTCAAATCGTAGTCATGTTACAATAGAATGTAATTATGAAAGTGCAATAACCAGGGAGAGTTACAACCCATGACACAGACCGAACAGAAGACGGCTTTCTCCGTACTGCATCGGCACCAGTACGCCAATCTGTTTACCTTTCGCAAGAGCGGCGAGGCCGTCAAGACGCCTGTCTGGTTCGCCCTGCGCGATGGCAAGGCCTATGTGATGACGACGATGGACTCGGGCAAGGTCAAGCGCATCCGCAACAACAGTCGGGTGTTGATCGGCCCGTCGGATCGGGTAGGGCGGCCCCTCGGCCCGACGGTGGAGGCCCGCGCCCGCCTGCTCGCGCCCGAAGAGATCGCCGTGGCCAAAGACGCCCTCGACGAGAAGTACGGGCTGCTGAAGGCGGTCTTCGACTTCTTCGCGACCGTGGCCGACGTCAAGCGCGCCTGGATCGAGATCGAACCGGCCTGAGATTTGCCGCGCACGATAACAATAAGGGGTGCGGGGAAACCTGGTTTCCCCACACCCCTGCTTCAAATACACGGATAAAAAGAAGAGGGGCCGGGCGAATGTCCCGGCCCCTCTTACGTATACCTAATCCGGCTGCGTGACCAGTTCGGTGCCCGCAACCCAGCCCTCGCGACCATCGCTGGTGCGGACGCGCCACCAGGGGTAGTTATCTTTCTGCACGGGGCCTTCCAGCAGCGTCATCGAGGTGCCGGGAGGCAGGCTGGCAAACGCGTTGGTGTCGAGACCCGGGCCGTTGCGGAAGCGCAGGTTCTGGCCGCCGGTCTTGCGCACATAGGCAGTGACCCCTACAGCCAGTTGGCCGGGCGCGGCTGCGGCGGGCGCGCTGCCGACCTTGCCCGCCACGCTGGCGGCAGCGGCGGCGGCCTCCTGCTGAGCCTTTGCCGCCTCCGCCTGGAGGCGGGCCATTTCCGCCTGCATCTTCTGCATCTGCGCCTGGGCCTCGGCGAGGGCCTTCTCGGCAGCGTCACCGGCGCTCGCTTCCTTCTTCGCCTCCTCGAGTTGCTTCTGCAACTCGGCGATCTCCTTGCCTTTCTGCGCGAGCTGATCGCTCATCTGGCGCATGGCCTGGGCGGCCTGCTCCTGCTGAGCCTTTGCCTTCTCCTCTTCTTCCTTCTTCTTGCCGCCGCCAAACAACATGGGATTGCTCCTTCCTGCTCCTGGCTTGACGCCAGGGTGTAGCGAGTTAATTCTGTGCGGTGAAGGCCCGGCTCTCCCACGCCCTCACCCCTGTGGGTGACCCCCGCTTTGTCCTTCCTCAGGTTAGAGACTGCTTCCGGCGTCTGCCGGTCACAGGCCTAGCGGCTCCGCGAGGCCAGGAAATCAATCACATCAATCTTTGTCACGATCCCCGCGACGCGCCCCTCGTCCACCACGACGGCGGCATTGCTGCGCCCGAACAGCGAGGTCAACTCTTCCAGCGGCGTATCGAAGGTCACGGTCGCAACCTCGTGGGTGTGGACGCTTTCAATGGTGTGCTCCATCGAACCGCCGTTCACCAGGTAATCGAGCAGATCGCTCTCGCTGATGATCCCGTGCAGGCCACCCTGCCGGTCAAGCACCGGCAACTGCGAGATTCCATGGGTCTTCATCTGCCGGATGGCGGCGGCAACGGTGGTGGTTTCATCGGCAGCGATCAACGTTCCGGTGCGGGAAGCCAGCAGGTCGCCGACGGTGGCGTCGTCCAGAAAGCCATTCTCGCGCATCCAGTTATCGTCGAAGATCTTGCTCAGGTAGCGGCTGCCGCTGTCGGGGAGCAGCACCACCACCACATCTTCCTCGGTGAGATGCTCGGCTGCGGGCGAGCGGAGCCAGCGCAGGGCGCCGGCGACCGCCAGGCCGCACGAACCGCCGCAGAAGATGCCCTCCTCGCGCACCAGGCGCCGGGTCATCAAGAAGCTCTCGCGATCGCTGACCTGCACCACATCGTCCACCACGCTGAAATCCATGGTGGCAGGGAGAAAATCTTCGCCCACGCCCTCGACCTTGTAGCCGTGCACCGGGCCCGGCTGGCCGGTGCGGAAGTACTCGGTGTAGAGCGAACCCAGAGGATCAACGCCGATCACCTTGACGGCGGGGTTGCGTTCCTTGAGGTACCTGCCCGTGCCGCTGATCGTCCCGCCGGTGCCCATTCCGGCGACGAATACGCTGACCCGCCCGGCGGTCTGCCGCCAGATTTCAGGACCGGTGGAGCGGTAATGGGCCTCGGGGTTGGCCGGGTTCCAGTACTGGCCGGCGAGGATAGCATTGGGCGTCTCCTCGGCCAGACGCCGCGAGACCGAGTAGTAGGAGCGCGGATCGTCGGGTTCAACGGCGGTGGGCGTAATCACCACGCGGGCGCCAAAGGCGCGCAGGGCGCGGATCTTCTCCTCGCTCATCTTATCCGGCATCACGAAGATGCATTTGTAGCCCTTGATCGCGGCGGCAATCGCCAGCCCCATGCCGGTATTGCCGCTGGTCGGCTCCACGATTGTGCCTCCCGGCTTTAACAAGCCGCGCCGCTCCGCGTCTTCGATCATGGCGATGCCGATACGATCTTTAACACTGCCACCGGGATTGAGGAACTCCACCTTCACCGCGACGGTGGGTTTGATGCCGCGGGCCAGCTTATTCAAGCGCACCAGGGGCGTATTGCCGATCGTATCAAGGATAGTAGCGTGAATGCTGAGTGTGGCAGCGGTCGCGTCAGAGGCGGCAGTTGCGGTCACGGAACCCTCCTTGAGCCTGTCGGGACGGCCCTGAGGGACCATCCACTTTGCCGTGGCGCTCCATTGCGCCGTCATAGGCTTGATTTGCCCGGTGTTATGTATCGTAGCACAGCCGTAGTGACGGGGCAAACGGGACTCCCTTCCAACACGCACATATTCAGATTTACCCCAGAGTGCGCCGAGGAATGGAGAGTTAAGCCGGTTGCGCCCCTCCACCCTCTCTGCGGCACGAACGTGGTCGGCAGATATGAACACCATCTCCAGGGCGACATCTTGTGCCCGCCCGTCAGGATCAGGTATAATACAGGAGGTAAAATAACTCTTGAAGAGGCTACAGGCGTGCCCGTTGAGCGCTGCTGAAACCCTGCAACTGATCGCCCGGGAAATCCAGACCTGCACGCGCTGCCCCCTGCACATCGGGCGCACGCACGCGGTTCCCGGTGAAGGACCGCCGGACGCCAGGATCATGTTCATCGGCGAAGGCCCTGGCTATCACGAGGACCGGCGCGGCCGTCCCTTCGTGGGTCCGGCGGGCCAGTTTCTCGATGAATTGCTCGCCATGGCCGGGTTGCGGCGCACTGAGGTGTTCATCGGCAACGTGGTGAAATGCCGCCCGCCGCAGAACCGCGATCCTCAACCCGAGGAGATCAGCGTCTGCACCCAGGCGTTTCTGTTCCGCCAGATCGAGGCCCTCCAGCCGCGCGTGATCGTCACGCTTGGCCGTTTTTCGATGAACCTGTTTCTGCCGGGCGAGAAGATCTCGCGCATCCACGGCCAGCCGCGCAAGGTAGACGGGCGGCTGATTGTGCCGATGATCCACCCGGCAGCGGCGCTGCATCAACCGCAGAATCGCCCGTTAATTGAGGCTGACTTCCGGCGGCTGCCCGAGATACTGGCCGAGGCTGAACGTGAAGCTGCGGCGGAAGAATCCGCGGCTTCGGTCTCCGACGATGAGCCGCCGCTGGAACAACTGAGTCTCTTTTGAGAGCTGGGCATCGGCATTCCTGGTTATCGGACTTGTCGGGCATGAAAACCTACCGTCTCTCCGCCGCAGGCAGACGCAATCTGCTGGTGCTGCTCGCGGCGGCGCTGCTGATCTGGGTGTTCGCGCTGTGGAGCTTCGCGAGCACGCTGCGGATCAGCTATAACCCCCTGCAATTCTGGCCGAGCCTTCAGGAGAGCCTGGCCCAGGGTCTGAGTGTGGGCCAGGTGGTGCCGGCGTTGCTGATGCTGGCGCTCATCGTCGCCACGCCGCTGCTGATCTGGTCGCTACTGGCGGAATGGGCCGCGGCCTACACGCCGGCCCCTGATGGGCTGCACTTCGAGAGCCTGGGCGTTAGCGTGGTGTGTCCCTGGAATCAGGTGCGCGCTGTGCGCCCGGTTGATGCCGACTCCGACGAACCATTCGATGAACTGCTGCTCGACATCGATCCGAGCGTGCAGATTGGCCATCCCGTGGCGCGCTTCCTCCACCGCCAGAGCTGGGGCGCTAATCGCCTGCCGATCTACCCCGGGCTGGAGGAGCGCGAAGAGTTGCTCGACGCCATCCGTGGCGCGCTCGAAGCGACCTCCCCCGCCGAACGCGCCCCGGCGACGGCATAACTGGTCTGGTGAATCGAGGCGCCTGCCCGCCGGCGCCTCTCTCGTATACCCGGCTTTCGGCCACGGCGCCCGCAGACACGCTGCCTGGCGCGGCCTGGCCGACTAATGAGCGCGCCTGCCCGCCGCTCGCGACATGTTCAGAAAGGAGATGAAGCCCCTTCTGGCCAGCGCAGCCAGTGCGTCGGCTTCAACCAACACCTATGGCAAAACAGAGAGTGCGCATGATCCCCCTCGGCGGCGCCGGTGAAGTCGGGCGAAACATGTGGGTCGTGGAGTACGGCGATGAGATTCTCATCCTCGATTGCGGCGTCATGTTCCCTGAAGCCGAGATGCTCGGCGTTGACCTGGTGCTGCCCGATATCACCTACCTGCGTGAAAAGACCGATAAAATCAAAGGCATCCTGTTAACCCACGGCCACGAGGATCATATCGGCGCCGTTCCGCACCTCATCGGCGACCTGGGGTATCCGCCGATCTTCGCCACCCGCCTGACCCATGGCCTGCTCGGGAATAAGCTCAAGGAACATCGCCTCCTTGACAAGGTCACCCAGGTGGTGATCAACGATACTGATCCGTTTCAGGTCGGGTCATTCACCATTGAACCGTTCCATATCGCTCACTCGATCCCCGATGCGGTCGGCTTCGCGATAAATCTGCCTCCCGGCCTGGTGGTGTACCTGACCGACTGGAAGCTCGACCATACCCCGGTTGATGGCAAACCCACCGATATTCAGAAGATCGCCGAACTGGGTCAGCGTAAGCCGCTGGTGCTGATTACGGACTGTGTGCGGGTGGAGACGAAAGGCTACACCCCCTCCGAGCAGACCGTCGGCGAAGCCTTCGACAATATCTTCGCCATCGCCCCCGGACGCATCATTGTGGCGACCTTCGCCTCGAATATCAGCCGGGTCCAGCAGGTCATCGACTCAGCCGAAGCCTACGGGCGCAAGGTGCTGATCGCCGGTCGCAGCATGGAGAACAACTCGCGCATTGCCTTCGAGATGGGCTTCCTGCGCGCCGAGCCGGGCACCCTGATTCGGCCTAATGAACTGTCGGCCTACCCCGATGATCAGATCGCCGTCATCTGCACCGGTTCCCAGGGTGAGCCGATGGCCGCCCTCAACCGCATGGCCAACCGCGACTATCCCCACGTGAAGATCAAACCAGGCGATACGGTGGTGGTCTCGGCCACCCCCATCCCCGGCAACGAGGTCAGCGTGGGGCGCGTTATCAATAACCTGTTCAAGCTCGGCGCCGAGGTGATCTACGGCGGCCAGGCCAATGTGCACGTCTCCGGCCACGCCGCCCAGGAGGAACTGAAACTGGTGCTCTCCCTGCTGCGACCGGAGTTCGTGGTGCCCTTCCACGGCGACTATCGCCATATGGTGCTCTACCGCAAGATGGCCGTGGGCATGGGCGCCGGCTATACCAACGACAACGTGCTCATCCCCGAGGGTGGCACGATTATGGAGTTCTCCCGCGGCTTCGGCAAGATCACCGGCAAGGCGCCCGTCGGATACATCTACGTGGACGGGACGACAGTCGGCGATGTGGGCAACGTGGTCGTGCGTGACCGGCAGATGCTCGCCAAAGACGGCATGCTTATCGTCGTCGTGGGCATTGACAGCGCCACCGGCGAACTGGTCTCCGGTCCCGATGTGGTCTCGCGCGGCTTTGTGTACATGCGCCAGAGCCAGGATCTCGTTGAGGCGACGAAGGAGGCCGTGCGCGCTGCGCTCACGACGCGCAACGGGGTGGTCAGCGGCGCGGGCGTAGACGCGAGCTTCATTAACCGGAAGATCAAGGACGTGGTGAGCGAGTTCCTGTACCGCGAGACAAAGCGGCGCCCGATGGTGCTGCCAATGGTGATGGAAGTGTGAGCAACCCGCCGGCAGTCGCATATGGCGAGAGGTGCGGAGAGGGCGGCTCTCCGCACTGTTTTTTTATTCCGCCTGCGGGCCGAACGGATGACGGGGAAAGGCTTCACCTCCTCAATGTCCGTCGAGAGAGTCCAGCCCTCCCCGGTGGCAGGAGCAAGAAGACATCAGGTTGCCCTGAGCCTTGCCTTCGTGACAGATTTATGGGAGATCGGCGACAAAGGCGCGGAGAGCCGCTGTTGTAGCGGCAAATTGCTCTTCGAGCGCGAGGTGGAGGTCGGGCGAGAGAGGCTGCCCCTGGTTACAGGCCGCTTCGATCGCGGCGCAACGCGCTGCCAGGGCGCTGGCGCCAATGCTCAGGCAACTCCCCTGCAGCCGGTGGGCCAGCCGGGAAACGGCCCGCGGATCGCCGCGTTCGAGCGCCAGACCCAGCGCCGCGAGCAGCGGCGGCGTCTCTATGGCATAGGTTTCGACAATACTGCGCAACAGGGCCGGGCCATCTGGACCTACCATGTCCAGGAACTCGCGCAGTACATGCGTATCCATTACGTCCGTAGGCGGCTCAATCAGTTCACGCACCATAAGCATTCCCCTGTTTGCCTCCTTTTAACCAAATTTTTACCATAGCCCCGGAAAGCATGGCTATAGGACTATGGTCCTATCCGGCTATAGTCCTTATGGGACCAGGGGACTACAAAACTGCCGGTAGAGCAACCCTCAGGGTTGCTCTACCGGGCTGCTCCACCGGCCATTGTCTCAATGGTATAATGAGCAACAGCATGCTCACCATTATGGAAAACCGTCCTGGCAGGAGCACTACCATGACCATCAGCGCCTCGCCCGACACAGCCACCCTGACTGCCTGCCACGAGCGGCTGCGGGTCGTCTTCGCGCCGGACCAGCCGGTCTTCATCACTGAGGAGGTCTACGATCCGGTCGGCCCGCTCTGGCGGGTGACACTGGTCTATCGCGATCCCTACGGCGCCTGGCGCCGTAGGCGCTACCGCTACGATATTCCCAGCGACACCCTCTATTTCGCTGGCGAAGAGCCGGTTCAACCCGACGATGTGCGCGCCGCGCGCCGCTCCGGGCGACCGCTAGCCACGCCGGCTGGCAATGGACGCGGCTCGAAGTGAGGAGGCGCGGGAGCAACTCCATAATCGTTACGCTCAACCGCGCAGAAACATGAAAGCGCCACTATGTCTTCTCCATCGGTAGATGTGCCACGGAAAGGCGGCCCGTCGCGCCGGGCCATGATTGCCCTCTCGGTGATCGGGGCGCTGGCGTTGATCGTGGCCGTTCTGAGCCTGAACAACGGCGGCGCGGTCAACTACCTCACCGGCGGATCGAGCGTCCTGGTGCTGGCCCTGCCCGTCTTTCTCACCGGGGTGCTCAGCTTCCTCTCGCCGTGCACCCTGCCCATTCTGCCCGCCTACTTCGCAGTCACCTTCCAGGCCCGGCGCCACAGCATCTTCCTCATGAGCCTGGCCTTCTTCTTCGGCCTCGCCACGACCCTGACCCTGCTCGGCGGGGCCATCAGCGCCCTGACCGGCCTGCTCTTCGCCAACCGCGATCTGTTGCAGGTGATCGGCGGGATTGTGATCGTCATCTTTGGCGCGCTGGGCATTTTTGGCAAGGGTTTCGCCGGCATGCAGATTGACGAGCGTCCCGCCGCCACGCTGCTCGGCTCGTACCTCTATGGGGCCACCTTCGCCCTGGGCTGGACGGCCTGCGCCGGGCCGCTGTTCGGCGCCTTCATGACCATGCTCGCCGTCTCGGAGAACGTCGCGGTGCTGCAGGGCGCGGTGCTGGCCTTTATCTACGCCGTGGGCCTGGGGTTGCCGCTGATCATCGTCGCCACCTTCTTCAACCGCCTGGGCCGCGGCTCGCGGTTCTGGCGCATGATCAGCGGGCGCGGCTTCGAGGTGCGCCTCTTTGGCCGCACCCTCTACCTGCACACCACCAGCGTTATCGGCGGTCTGCTCATGATCGCCATCGGCGTGCTGCTGGCGACCGGCCGGCTTGAGGCTATGACCCGGTTGGCCAGCGGCAGCGACCTCGGCGCCTGGTTCGTAACCATTGAGACGAAGCTCAGTGAAATGTTTGGCCTGCGATGAGCCAGAAGCCCGTGCGCGCGGCAGGCGCGGTCGTCTATACCCGCGGCAATGACGGCATCCTGCTAGTGTTGCTGATCAAAGACCGCTATGGCGAGTGGACCCTGCCCAAGGGCCATGTTGAGCCGGACGAGGCTGAGGAGGCCGCGGCCGTGCGCGAGATCGCCGAGGAGACCGGCATCGCCTGCACCATCGAAGGCCCCCTCGCCCGCGTGAGCTACCCGATTCTCAAGCATGGCGCGTGGCGCGACAAGGAAGTTACCTACTTCCTGGCCCGCGCCGACCGCGCCACCCCCGTGCCTGCCACCGCCGAGGGCATCAGCGAAGCGCGCTGGGCAGCGCCCGCCGAGGCCCTGGCCACCATTAGCTACAGCCAGATCCGCGACGTGACCCGGCAGGCCCTTGCCGCGCTGGGCGAGCGGGTCTGAAGGCCGCGACGTGGCGCTACGTGCGGCCAGCCGCCCGGATCGCGTCGTACAAACCTTCCCGAGGCGTATGGATTGGGCGGGGAAACGAATATTTCCCCGCCCACTGCCTGAGACCGCACCCCTATGCGCCGCGCCGGGACCCCACAATCGAAAAGCCGCGGCTGGCAATCGTATCAGGGGCCGCGATCAATCCGCGGCAGCACAATGCCCACCTGGCCCTGGTACTTTCCGCGCTTGTCGGCATACGACACCTCGCACACCTCGTCGCTCTCCAGAAAGATCACCTGGCCGATCCCCTCGTTGGCGTAGATCCGCGCCGGCAGCGGAGTGGTGTTGCTGATCTCGATCGTCACATAGCCCTCCCACTCCGGCTCCAGCGGCGTAATGTTCACCAGAATGCCGCAGCGGGCATAGGTGCTCTTGCCGATCACGATGCAGGAGACGCTGCGCGGGATGCGGAAGCGTTCTACTGAACGACCCAGGGCAAACGAGTTTGGCGGAATGTCTATATGATCGACCTTCATATCTACGAACGATCGTGGATCGATACGTTTTGGATCAACGATTACGTTCCAGACATTCGTAAACACCTTGAATTCATCAGCCACTCGCAGATCGTAACCATATGATGTTAAACCATACGAAATAACCCCTTCGCGTACCTGTCCGTCAACAAACGGGTCAATCATGCCATGCTCCAGGGCCATCTTGCGGATCCAGCGGTCGGACTTGATGGGCATAAGTTTTCTCCATCCAGGCAGGCAGGGCAACCCTGAGGGTTGCCCTACAACACCGGCGCGGCGTTCATGTCTCGTTGCGTGCAGGGCAACCCTCAGGGTTGCCCCTACAACACCACTGCGGCGTTCATGTCTCGTTGCGTCAAAGCCATGTTATAATACCATCCAGACCATCTGTGATGTTCAACACAAAGGATTCTAAACTCATTCACGGGGCCTGGCCCTTAGAAAGAGCACCCGGACGTGAAAGAGTTGTTCCGCCGCACCAGGAAGAGCTTCTCGTCGGCCGAGATCTCCGAGCAGGCGCAGATCCCCGATGACCTGTGGGTCAAATGCAGCGCCTGCCGCGAGATCATCTACAAAAAGCAGTTGTACGACAACCTGAAGGTCTGCCCCAAGTGCGGGCATCACATGCGCATGAGCGCCCACGAGTGGCTCGGCCTCCTCGATGTGGGTTCTTTCAGCGAAACGGACGTGCACCTGCTGCCCACCGATCCCCTTGGCTTCGTAACCCCCGACGAAAGTTACGCCGTCAAGCTCAAGAAGTCACAGCAGCGCACCGGCATGGCCGACGCGGTGATCGCTGGCGTCGGCAGCATCAACGGCATCGTGCTGGCCCTGGGCGTGGGCGACTTCAGCTTCATGGGCGCCTCGATGGGCAGCGTCTATGGCGAGAAGATGGCCCGCGCCGCCGAGCGCGCCGCCGAGATGGGCATCCCTCTGCTGACCATCAACACCTCCGGCGGCGCGCGCCAGCAAGAGGGCGTTATCGCGCTAATGCAGATGGCCAAGGTGACTATGGCCCTCAACCGCCTGGCCGAGGCGGGCCAGCCGCATATCGCCGTGCTGGTGGACCCGTGCTATGGCGGCGTCACCGCTTCCTACCCTTCGGTGGCCGACATTATCATCGCCGAGCCGGGCGCCAACATCGGTTTCGCCGGCAAGCGGCTGATCGAGCAGATCATCCGCCAGAAGCTGCCCGCCGGGTTCCAGACGGCCGAGTTTATGCTCGAGCACGGCATGATTGACATGGTCGTACCGCGCAACGAACTGCGCGACGTGCTTGCCCGCCTGCTGCGCCACTACGATCGCCGGCGCCAGACCGAGCGCGCGCCTGCCGGCCAGGCGGCGGCTTATGCCAACGGGAGGCCCTGATGGAGCCACACGTTCTCGCCACGGCGAACCAGGAACAACTCAGCGCCTGGGACAGAGTGCTTCGCGCTCGCCAGCCGCAGCGCCCGCACACGCTCGATTATGTTTTTGCGCTGTGCGAAGATTTTGTCGAACTGCACGGCGACCGGCGCTTCGGCGATGACCCTGCGGTGGTCGGCGGTCTCGCTGCTTTTGGCGAGCGCACGGTGGTAGTGATTGGCCACCAGAAGGGCGGCGATACGCGCGAGAACATGCGCCGCAACTTCGGCATGCCCCATCCTGAGGGCTACCGCAAGGCCCTGCGGCTGATGCGCCACGCCGAGAAGTTCGGCCTGCCACTGATCTGCTTCGTTGACACTCCGGGCGCCAACCCCAACAAGGAGTCCGAGGAGCGCGGCCAGGCCAACGCCATTGCCGAGTGCATCCACGCGATGACCAACCTGCGCACGCCCATTGTGGCAGCGGTGATCGGCGAAGGCGGCAGCGGCGGGGCGCTGGCGATCAGCGTAGGCGACCGCATTCTGATGCAGGAGAACGCGATCTACTCCGTAGCCTCGCCTGAAGCCGCCGCCTCGATCCTCTGGCGCGATGCCGCCCGCGCCCCCGACGCCGCCAGCGCCCTGAAGCTCACCGCTCAGGATCTCTACGCTCTGGAGATTATTGATGAGGTGGTGCCCGAACCGCCCGGCGGCGCGCACCTGAACCCCCAGGAGGCGATTACTACCCTCGGCAAGCGCATCCAGGCCCACCTCGATGAATTGTGCGCCCTGGACCTGCCCACGCTCCTGCAGCGCCGCTACGCCAAGTATCGCGCAATGGGCCGCTACCAGGAGCTTGCCGACGTGCTGCTGCGTTCGGTCAAACGGGGGTGATTGCTGCACGTGTGGGCCACGGATATCTCCGGGAGGGCCTTGCCCTCCCAGACCCTCCCCCTTGCCGCAATCCAAAATCCAAAATCCAAAATCGCATCATCCTGGCTTCCACAGGTTGATCACGCCATCGCCCGAACTCGAGGCGAGCAAGGCGCCCGTAGGCGCGAAGGCCAGGCCAACTACCCCGCTGCCGTGCCCGCTGAGGACCTGCCGCAACCTGCCGTCAACCGTCTGCCACAGGCGGATCTCCCCATCAATGCTGCCCGCAGCCGCTACCAGACCCTCGGGATGCAGGGCGACCACGCGCACGCTGCTCTCATGACCCTGGAGGCGGTGGCGGAGCGTTCCTGCCTCCATATCCCACAGCAGCACCGGCCCATCGCCGCTGGTGGAGAGCAGCAGCGTGCCGTCCTTGCTGAACGCCAGGCCGATTACCGCACCGCGATGGCCCTCCAGCACGCTCTTCGCTGCACCGCGGGTCAGGTCGTAGATCCTGATCCGCCCATCGCCGCACCCCACAGCCAGGCTGTGCCCTCCGGGGCCAACCGCCAGGCTCAGGGCGCCTCCTTCGGGGGCGATGCGTTCAAGGAGCGCCCCGTCACTCGTTCGCCATAGACACACCACCCGGTCAGCCCCGGCGGTGATCAGCATGCTCCCGGTAGGGCCAAAGGCGACGCTGCTGAAATAGCCCCGGTTGCCCCCGATGGCGCGCAGCAGGCGCCCCGTGCGGAGCTGCCAGAGCCGGACAACCTCGCTGCCGCCGGTCGCGGCGACGAACTGGCCGTCGGGGCTGAAGGCTACACTGAGGACATTGATGCCCTGTTCATCGAGCATCGCCGTCTGCGCGCCGTCCGCTACGCGCCAGAGCCGCACCGTGCCATCCCAGCCGCCTGAGGCCAGCAGCCGGCCATCGGGCGACACGTCAAGGCCCCAGACGGCGCCGCGATGCCCGTTGAGCTGGCGCAGGCGCCGGACCGCGCCCCCCTCCCAGTCGGGCGAGCGCTGCCCAACCACGCCGCGCACCCACAGCGCCCGCCAGCGCGAGAGGTGGGCCTGCAGTTCAACGCGAAAGGCGACGCCGGAGCGGTCTCTCAGGAGCAGCGTGCCCTGTAGGCGGCCGCCATCGCGCAGCCGACGCATATCGGCGGTGACTTTAAGGCGGCACTGCTGGCCAGGGCGCAGGCTGAGCCGCGGTTGGGCCGGCAGCGCCCAGCGCGGAGTTTCGATCTCCAGTTGCAACAGGCGCCGGCCTGCGTTGGAAAGCACCACCCACTCCGCGCGCCGTTCGTCCACACCGAGGGCGCCGTAGTCGATCACGCGCCGGTCGGCCACCAGGCGCGGCGAGGCTGCGCCGAAGCCTGCCGGGTCCAGGGTGGCGAGCAGTTCGTCAAGCCCGGCGTCTTGATCGGTCGGGTTGCGAGCAACAATCGCCCGCATATCCGCGGCCAGCTTATTGCGCCCCCACAACTGCGTTACCTGGTCGGGGAGCGCGCCGTAGAGCCAGTTTGCGGCCTGTTGCCAGTGCTTCTCAACCCAGAGGGCCAGGGCGTGCTCGTCAGGAATGGCCGTGCCGTCGGGGGCCTGGAGCGGCGAACGTTTCGGCGGGGCGATCAGCCGGTCCAGGGCCGCTACCATTTCCGCGGCGCCGGGCCGGTCTTCGGGGCGGAAGGCCAGGCCACGGGCAATCAGCGCGGCAATATCGGGATGCAGGTTGGGATTGAGGCTTCGCACCGGCGGAAAGGGATTGATGGCTCCACGGAGAAAATCGGGCAACTCGGCGCGGGTCAGGGTGGGCTGGTGACCGGTAAGAATGGTGTGCAGCGTGGCCGCCAGTGCATAGACATCGCTGCGCGGCCCGGCCTGACCGCGCCACTGCTCGGGGGGCGTGAAGCCAAGCGTGCCGGCAAGCTGCGTATGCTGGGGGTTGAGATCGGGCTGCATAGGGGCTACCCGCGAGAGCCCAAAGTCAATCAGCCAGACCCGCCCGGCGCTGTCAATGATGATATTCGAGGGCTTCACGTCGCGATGGAGCACTGGTTCTGGGCGCCGGCTATGCATGTAGGCCAGGGCCGCGGCGACGTCACGGACAATAGGCAGGGCGATTTCGGGGGGCAGGACGCCGCCACGTTCGCGCACGATCTGGCTGAGGTCGCGACCCTCGACGTACTTCATCACCAGCACGCCCTGCTCGGGCAGGTACTCGTAGATCTCTGGAATGTTGGGATGGCCGGGGGTGTTGAGTGTTACCAGCAACTCGGCCTCACGGGCGAAGTTGCGGGCGGCAAACTCGCGGGTGCGGGCGCTCCAGGCCGGATTGGGGTTGTGCCGCTTTGCGACGGCGAAACGGTTCAGTTGCCGGTCGTTGACCAGGTAGGCCTCGGCGAAACCGCCTTTGCCAATCGCTCGCTCCACGATGTAGCGGCCCTGCGGATCAATCGCCGCACCACGGGGCAACCCGACCTGGGGCGCAGCGGCAACGCCAGAACGGGTTGCGCCCGCCCCGTCCGCAGGAGGGGGCGCCGGAACGGTAGGTGCGACCCGCGCCCCGCAGGCGTTGCAGAAGCGGGAGCCTGGCGGATTAGCGTGCCCGCAGGCCGGGCAGATCACAGCCGGAGGCGCCATAGCTCAGCCGGTTCCACGGACAAAGATGTTCGGCCAGGCCCGGAAGCGGGTGAAGAACGCCTCCCGGCTCACTTCCGCCCCATTCTCAACAATTACCCGATACACGGTAATGTCCCGCCCGCTGCGGGCCACATCACTCTGACGCACGGCGCCGCGGGGCAAGGTCGGGTCATCAACGTAGACAGGCTCCGCCGGGGCGCGCACCTCATTGGTGATCAGCGGCCCCTCCAGTTGCACCTGCCGGTTGGGCGGCGCGCCGTAGAGTTGCACCGTCAGCACCTGGTTCACTTCATCCACTTCGGTCTGCATCAGCAGCCAGGCCCCGGTATCGTTGACGAACTTCAGGTCAGCGACGCCGGTGTAGATGGCCGCGTCGAGGCCCTGCCCATCGCCATAGGGGCCGAGGCCGAAGCGATCGTACCAGCTAATGTAAAAGGCGTGGGCATGGCGCTCGGTGATCGGCAACCCGGCCCAGAAACCGGCGCGGAACACAGTGGTGGAAACCTGGCAGACGCCGCCGCCCCATTCCAGTTGCGTGCGGTTGCCGATGATCGCGTAGCCCTCGACGAAACCGTTCTCAGCGTTGACCTCGCCGAGTTGCCGATTGAACGAAAACTCCTCGTCGGGGGCGATCAGAACGCCGTCCATACGGCGCGCCCCGGCTTTGATGTTCGTGATGCGGTAGGCGGCGGAGCCGGCGAAGCTGCTCTTCCCTTCGGCGACCAGGCCGGTGATGCCCAGGCTGTCGAGGTTCGCGGCGGTGATCCGGGGTTGCAACGCATCCACCGGGAGGGTCAGGGTCCGGGTGATGGGCGAAGGACTGAGGAGCAACTGGCGCAGGGCTGTCGCGGTCTCCTCCTGGCGCAGGCGCCAGCCGGGGCGGCCGGGTTCGACAATCCGCAGCGCGCCATCAGCGAAGCGCAGGCGCGGCTCGGCGGTGCCGGTATCAACCTGCTGGGCCAGCCCCTCCACGGCACGGGCAAGGCGCTCGGCATCCACCTGCAACTCCAGCCGGCCCGCGACGGCTTCCACGCGCAGCAACTCCGCCAGGCGCTCTGGCGGCCAGACCCACACGCGCTCGTTGTGGCGCAGCTCAATCGGGCTCTGGAGCAGGGCGACCGCCTGGCTTTGCGCGGTGACGAGAGCCTCATCACCGATCGGCGGATCGAGCCGGTGGGTGCGCACGGCGACCTCGCGGGGCTGCAGGTCGCGCAGTGCCAGCAGCACGTCGTTGGCGGTCGCGTCAACCAGCACCTGCACTCCGGCGGCGCCGGGCGTGCCCACCACGCGCCCGGTGGCGATGCTCAGGGCGGCATTCTCCGGCGGGCGCTCAATCAGCAGCGCCACACCGAGCAGATAACTCTGCAAGGCCCGCTGGTCCACTACCAGGCGCGGGGTGACATCGAGGCCATGGCGCCAGAGTTGCCACAGTTCACGCAGTCGGGTGAGCGGATCGCCGTGGCGCCCGGCGGCTACGGCCGCCCTGGCTACCGCTTCAGTATCGAAACGCACCCCCAGCTCGGTGAGCGAGGGCGTCCAGGTCTCGCCAGCGTAGGTCAGGGCGACAGGCTGTGACAGGAAGGGGCGGTAACGCTCCCCAAGCTCGGCATTGATCGTCTCGCGGGACAGCCCGGCGACAGGCTGGCCCTGGATGGACACGCCGGGCAGCGCCGTGTCGGGATAGACGAGGTCCAGGACATAGGGCAGGACCAGGGGCGCCAGCGCCAGCAGCGCCAGCAGGAGCACCAGGCCGGTCACGCCGCGACGGCGGCGGCGCGCCGGCAGGCGGCGCGCCCGGCGTGGAGGGGACGGCTCTGGCTCGCGGGAGGGTGGCTCGAACTCCGGCCGCCTGCCGGCGCGCCGCCGCTGGATGGGGCCGTACTCTTGAAAATAATCGTCAATCGGCATACGGGCTATCGGCGCCAGGGCAACAGTGGCGCGCAGATGCGCGCCGCTGCCCGTATTGTAGAGCGACCGCACCAGTTTGACAAGGCGGGGCAGGCTGGCTATAATGTCCAGTGGGCCTCTAGCTCAACGGTAGAGCAGTTGACTCTTAATCAATTGGTTCAGGGTTCGAATCCCTGGGGGCCCACCAGTTCCGAGGCGCGGCGTAGGCCGCGCTTTTTTTGCCATGCTCCCGCACAGTTGAAGACAGGAATAAAGGTTTCCCCTGCGCCTCTATCTGATGCGGAAGTTCTGAGAGCGCGAAGCTTTCGCGGAGAGCTTTCGGATAACCTGATTTTTCCAACAGGCGCCGCTCCCACGACGAAACTGCGCCCTGGCCAGGATTGCTGGGGCCCGGGCGTGTGCACCCTCACGTTGCCTCCATCGGCGCACCGCGCTGGAACGCGGTTTTCAGAGCGACGCGGCCTTCTCCCTAACAAAATCCTCATCGTAGCACGTACTATGACTACTACAGCGCGAATAATCAATGTATTAACTTTTTTACAGTGAAAGATAATTGCCGTCTCACCCGGGTCTCACCTGGCCGCGGTACGCTCGGCATCGAACCTGCGAGCTCTCTCAACGGCGCGACCGCTCAAACAAGCAGATCTGGATTCTGGCAAGGTCAAGGGAGGCCCTCCGCTATGTCGTCATCTGCACGCAGAATGTTGACCCGCATGGCCCTGATCATTGGCCTGGCGCTAGGGATCGTTGGCAGCCCCATGCTGCCTCCGCCACCCGCGCGGGCCAATGTGCAACCCTCCTGTTCGACCAATCCGTTGTTCACGAACGGTACGTTTGTGACTGAGCCGGGACGAAGCGTCAGGCAAGATGACATTGAGGCCTTCGGTTTCCTGGCCGACCCCGTTAGAGCCGTGACCGAACCCCCCGACGGGATAACCAGAGCGCGCCTTGCCGATGATTTTACGGTGAGCGGCAACGGCTGGCGTCCGTCGGCCATAACGTTGTATGGGTACGAGATTAACAGCGGAACAACCTCAACGATCACCGGCGTTGTCGACCTGCGCCTCTGGAATGGCACGCCGGGTAATGGGGGAACGGTTATTGCCGGGCCGGTCAACGGGACGATCACCCGGAATGAGTTTACAGGTGTCTACCGGGTTCCGTCTGATAACACGAACAACCAGTCCCGCCCGATTATGGCGCTGACGCTTGCCTGGCCGTTCAACGTAACGACCCTCGCGCCCGGAACCTACTGGCTTGAATATGGGTTGACCGGCGATGACAACCTTCGAGGACCCTGGACGCCGCCAACCAATGCCACTTCCGGCAATGCGCGCCAGCTTAATCTTACCGGCGGTGAACCTGGCACGTGGAGCGTGCGAACCGATTACCCCCCCAGAGCGACTTCTGGCCGCACCTTCGAACTGCCATTCGTGATCTGCGGCAACCCCGTTCCCGCAATCACCTCCCTCTCTCCCGCTTCGGCCACCGCAGGCGGCGACACCTTCACCCTCACTGTGAACGGCTCGGGCTTCTCTAACAACTCGGTGGTGCGCTGGAACGGCACCCCGCGTTCCACCACGTTCGTGTCGGCCACCCAACTGACCGCGCAGATCCCGGCGTCGGACATCGCCGCTGCAGGCACGGCCAACGTTACGGTTTTGAATCCTAACCCGGATGTCGAGTCAGCCGCGTCCACCTTCACCATCAACAACCCGGCACCGGCGATTACCTCCCTTTCACCCGCGTCGGCCACCGCGGGCGGGCCGGCCTTCACCCTCACCGTGACTGGCTCGAACTTCGTCAACGGCGCAGTGGTGCGCTGGAACGACACTGATCGGCCCACGACCTTCGTGTCGGCCACCCAACTGACCGCGCAGATCCCGGCGTCGGACATCGCCGCTGCGGGCACGGCCAGCATCACCGTCGTCAACCCCGCGCCCGGCGGTGGAACATCGAATAGCGTCACCTTCACCATCAACGCGAGCAACCCCGTGCCGGCGATCACCTCCCTTTCACCGGCCACGGTCACCGCGGGCGGGCCAGCCTTCACCCTCACCGTGACTGGCTCGAACTTCGTCAACGGCGCAGTGGTGCGCTGGAACGGCGCTGATCGGCCCACGACCTTCGTGTCGGCCACCCAGCTGACCGCGCAGATCCCGGCGTCGGACATCGCCGCTGCGGGCACGGCCAGCATCACCGTCGTCAATCCCGCGCCCGGCGGCGGGGTTTCGGGCGCCGCCACCCTGACGATACGCTCGACCGGCCTGGTGTACTTGCCGCTCATCCGGAGGTGATGACGCCTTCGGGGAAACCAGGAGGGCACGGCTGTCGCATGCGGCAGGGGGGAGGGGAAACCAGGTTTCCCCTCCCCCCTGCGTTTTGAGGCCGAGATCAAAACGTCGGTCCCTCCAACTCGAACCCCCAGGCGCGCAGTTCGCCAGCGACGCGATCAGCGAGCGTATCCAGGAGGGCGGCGATCAACGGTGAGGGTTCCAGACCCGGCTCAAGACTGGCAGGTTGGACACCGATCAAAACGATATGCGCCGGAATGTCGCCGCTCAACTGGCTGAGTGCCAGCAGTTCCTGCAGGCCAACCTGATGCATAGACATCTTATGCGCCAGGGCGGCGGGGATCTCCTCGCCCTCCAGGCGCACAACCGCGCCCGGCGGCTGCCCGGCTTCTATTGCGTCTATCACCAGCAGGTGGGTCACCCCTTGCAGGTAGGGCAGCAAGCCCAGGCCCAGGGTGCCGCCATCAAGAATCTGCACCTGCTCCGGGACCTGGTAGCGCTGGCTTAGGCGTTGAACAACGTGGACGCCTATGCCCTCGTCGCTCAACAGCAGGTTGCCCAGGCCCAGCACCAGGGCCGAGGAAGGGGCGGTTTCAGGGGTGAGGTGCATATGGTGAAGAACGCTGCGGGCTAATGAAGATTAAGCATATAAACTGGTATTCGCTCGGCAGCCCGGCGGCTTAAGCTGCGGGCTACCGCTGCGAAGCCCGCCTGCGCGGGCTATAGCGGCTTTATTTCTTAATAATCATAAGCCCTGGCTGAGTTCAGAAAAGCCCCCGCGGGGCTTGCACGTCCTGAGCGAGGGCCTTAGCCCGCAGCGGACGATGTTGTCGCGAGGATCATCGTGGCATGCCGGATTCAGCTTTTCATCCTCACTAATCGCCAGCGGCAGGTTGTAGGTAATGGACAGCTCCAGACGCCCCGGGGTCGCCACATCACCGGGTTACAGCAACATCTCGGGAGTGATGCGGCGGGTGAAGTAGTGCATGGCGATGTTGACGATCCAGACCCAGTCAGGCTTCCGCGGCCCCAGCCGTTTCAGGATGTTGGGCCAGGAGTAGATCTCACGCTGGATCTTGATAAAGGCCTTGAGGAACTCATCGCGACCGATCCTGGCCGGTTCGTACATGTAGTGGAAGGTGTCGTACTTGTTCCAGTCGTGCTGGACAATACGCGGCTTCATCTCCTCGTACCAGGGAGTGCCCGGAAATGGCGTGGCGATGGTAAAAACCGGGAACTCGATCCGGTTGCGCATGATGAACTCGTAGGTGTGCTGGAAGCTGTCAAGCGTATCGGTATCGAAGCCAAAGATAAAGTAGCCCTGGATGGCGATGCCATTCTTGTGAACGTTAGCTACAACCTCCTCATACCGACCAACGCGATTGGAGCCTTTGTGAACGTACTTAATGGTTTCAGGAGAAACCGACTCAAAGCCGATATTCAGCATCTCGCAGCCGGCGTTCTTTGCCAGCTCAGCCACATGCGGCTTTTCGAGAAAGTTCATCGAGATATTAGCGTTCCATTTCACGCCAAGGCCGACCATGGCATGAAACAGTTCTTCGGCGAAGGCTGGCTTGAAGCAGATATTATCGTCCATAAAGGAGATATGAATATTCGGCTTGCCGGCCTCATGCTGACGGAACTTGATCTCCTCAATCACCTGCTCGACGCCGCGAACTCGGAAATTCTTGCCATAGATACGTGGCGTGCAGCAGAAGTTGCAGCCTACCGGGCAACCCTTGGTGGCGAGCAAGGGGATGCGAAAGGAGTAGCGCCTGCTGTTGGGCGAGCGCCGGGCGAAGCTGAAATCGGGGCGATCAAAGGCATTGAGCGGGCGCCAGCCGTCGGAGGGACGGTACACCGGCCTGGCATTCTTCCGGTAGAGGTCAGCCGCCAGATCCTCATACACCGACTCAATCTCGCCGAAGACGACCGTATCGCTATGGGCGCCCGCCTCTTCGATCATCATTGTCGGATGCACGCCGCCGAGGATGACATACCGCCCCTGGGCGCGGGCCCGATCAGCGATGGCATAGGCCTTTTTGGCGTTCAGCGTGCGCGACGTGATAGCGACCACATCATAAGGGGTAAAGTCTTCGGGCACCTGGTCGCCAATCCGTTCGTCAATGAAATCCACATCGAAGTGCCGGCTGACGAGCGTGGCGACCATGAGCAGATTGAGCGGCATACTCACCTTGCCCGAGTCGACCATCAGCGGGGTCTCGCTCTTTGGCTGGATGATCAGCCAGCGTTTGCGGGGTACACCGGGGGGAATGATTTGGCGCGGCGCGACCTCGATCATATCCGGTGAGATCAGTGTGCTCATTTCGTCGTTCCCCTGACAACTCACACCCGGACAGAAGGGCAGTCACAGGCAGGCTCTACCGCGACGTCGAGACTCCACTGCAACACGGGTTCAGCGCAAGGTTCCCGCTAACCCCGGGCAACGGTCAGGCGCCCTGCCCAACCTCGTGGGCCACCTCGGAAACCGATTCGCTACGCCGGGGTTGGGGAACGGGGAGACGCTTGCCGCTTTTAATGCTTTTGATCTGGTCCTGCAAGTTGTGGCGGAACAGCAAGCTCGTAACCAGGTTGATCAGCTTATTACGGTTGAGCAGCACCCGGCGGGCGATTGCGCTCCAGGAGTACATGTACAGAAAATGCTTCATGTACGTTAACTGGTACTCCAGCGGATCGTAGCGATCGCAGCGCACCACCAGATTATGCGCCGTATACTTATCCCAGTCTTCATCAACCACCAGACCGGCGGCCTTGTACTGGCGATAGAGCTGAGTGCCGGGGTAGGGGGTCAGAATAGAATAGATCGGCATCATCAGCGCATTCTCGCGCACGAACTTCTCGGTGGCGGCCATATCCTCGTAAGTGTCAATCGCGGGGTTGACCAGGAAGTTGCCCTGGATGTTCAGGCCCGCCCGGCGGCAGTTGCGGATGATCCGCGCATAGTCCTGGGCGGTATTGATGCGGCCTTTGTTGTAGGCCTTGAGCGTCTCCTGATTGATCGACTCGAAGCCGACCAGGGCCATCACGCAGCCGGCCTTGACAAGCAGTTCGACAGTTTTGGGATCGTCAAGGAACTTCAAGCTGATAAAGCTGCTAAACTTGATGTCGCATTCGGCGAGAATAGTGAGGATCTCCCAGAGACGCTGTTTATTGACCCCCAGGTTCTCGTCGGTGAACATGAACCAGGGCTTGGAGCCGTAACGCGTGGGCTTGAACCAGACTCTGCGGGCGGTCTCGATCTGCTGGCGGATCTTCTCAGGCGACTGGATGCGATAGAGGCGCCCGGTGAAGTTGGGCGTGACGCAGAACGAGCAGGTGTACGGGCAACCCCGGGTCATGTAGATCGGGATGGACTTGCGCGCATCTACCTGACCGCGCTTGCTGGCATTGAAAATGCGTTCGTAATCAATGGCCGGCACTTCGGTGACCGGCGGAAAGTCGCGGGCGTTATACTGCGGCTTGAGCGCGCCGTCGGCCAGATCTTGCAACAGGAGGGCCCAGAGATTTTCCGCCTCGCCGATCACCACGCTATCGGCATGGGGAGCGGCCTCTTCAGGATTGAAGGAGACATGGACGCCGCCAAGAACCACCGGCGTACCGCGTCGGCGGAACGCGTCGGCGATCTCGTAGGCACGGTTGGCATTCATGGTGCGAGTGGTAATGCCGACCAGATCGTAGTCGCCGTCGTAGGGGATCGGATCGCCGAAGAGTTCGTCAACCAGCTCAATGTGGTGCTGCGGAGGAGTTATACTGACCAGCACGCCAATGGCCATTGAGAAGAGCGCCTTCTGGCTGGAGTCCTCCTCTTTTTTGCCCTTCGGCGTTATCAGGAGAATGCGGAGAGGACGCACCGAGGCGGGATCGCGGAGGGGTGAGTGTCGAGTCTGCGGTGCAGCGCCGCTGCCATCATTATAGACCTGGATGATGGGCACATCGTTCGTTCGCATGCTCGTGCTGATACTCATCACGCTCTCCTCATATCGAACAACGCCAGCCCAGGCGCCATACCCCGGACGTCGGCGCTGGCCGAGGTCACGGTAACGATTATATGCCAACCTTGCTTATATGTCTAGATAGTTACAAAAGATAAAAACGTTAAAGTCCAGCGACCGGGAAGACGCCGGAAGCCGCGCAGCGCACGCCAACACAAAGGCGCGAAGGCGGCGCGAGCGCCGCTTCGCACCTTTGAAGGAGGAGCACCCTGGTCGTCCCTGACCCTCCCCGCCGGGAACGGGCAACAGCGCAACCTTCCGGGTTGCACATCGGGGATCTCATCCTCACTGGAACGCCCCGGCTGTTCAGACAGGCTCTTAATCTGCGGTTGTGCGCTCGGAAGGCGCGGCCCGGGTCTGCGGTTCGACCTGAGGCGCCGCCATGCGGTTTTCGATCCAGTCGGGCTGCTGGTCCATGCGCAGGAACTTGAAGCCGCTGAAAATGCTGCTCATCAGGCCATTGCCTTCTTCCATATCCACCAGCCAGGCGCTGTAGATGTGGTGAATGGCAAAGGCGATCAGCAGGTACATGATCAGGTGGTGGGTCAGGCGCAGGATCTGGGCGTCAACAATGGTGAAGACCCACGCCGTCAGCGGCCGCCAGATGCTGGCCGGATGCATCAGGCCATACAGGGCCAGACCGGTGAAAGTGATCAGAAGGTACAGGAACACGATGATCATATAGGTCGTGCCTGCAAGGGCATTGTGCCCGGCCACCTCGGGCGGATTACGGCGGATGAAGAGGTAGTACTGCAAGGCGTGCCCCATGTTTTTGCGCCCTTCACGGGTCAGGAAAGGGAACAACCCGCGCCAGCTGGCCCAGGCATTGCCGCGGAAGGCCCAGTACGTGCGCAGGAGAATGCTGGCGATGAAGATGTACGCAGTAATGAAATGGATGCTGCGCATCAGGCCCATGAAGTTGGGAGCGTAGGGTTCGCGCCCGCTGACGGTAATGTACGGATTGCCGATGTAGTAGCCGGTGAACGACAGCACCACAATGCAGACCACATTGACCCAGTGGGTGAGCCGCACCGGCACTTCCCACACGTACACGCGTCTACGCATATGCCCTCCTGGAGGGGCGTAAGGAAACCTGGTTTCCCCACGCCCCCGCCTGCTGGATGCAACTTGTTCACACCACCTGGATGCGCGTCAATTCACGCCCGTTGCCGTTGAACACATGGACGGCGCAGGCGATACACGGGTCGAAGGAGTGGATGGTGCGCAGGATCTCCAGGGGCTGCTCGGGGTCGGCCACAGGCGTATCCACGAGCGAGGCTTCATAGGCGCCGGGCTGCCCCCGCGCATCCCGCGGCGAGCCGTTCCAGGTGCTCGGCACCACCGCCTGGTAGTTCTCGATCTTGCCGTTCTTGATCCGCACCCAGTGGCCGAGGGCGCCTCGCGGGGCCTCCATGAAGCCCCAACCTTCCGCTTCCCTGGGCCAGGTCTCCGGGCGCCAGCGCTCGCCGTTGTGGATGGACAGATCCCCGCGGGCCATATTGGCCGCCAGTTCGTCAATCCACCGGTCCAGCTCGCGGGTCATCAGCAGGGTTTCGATACCGCGGGCCGCCACGCGCCCCAGGGTCGAGAAGAGCGCCTCGGGCCCGACGCCGAGCTTCTGGAGCACCCCGTTTACCGTCGCCCGCACGTCGGGATGACCGGCGGCGTAGGAAACGATCATGCGCGCCAGGGGGCCGACCTCCATCGGCGTGTCGTTGTAGCGCGGCGCCTTGAGCCAGGAGTACTTCCCATTGGTATCGAGGAACTCGTAGGGCGGCTTCGGGCCGGTGTAACGCGGGCTGGTTTCGCCCTGCCAGGGATGCTTGCCCTTGTCGTCTCCGTCGGCGTAGGTGTACCACGAGTGCGCGACGTACTCGGTGACTCGTTCCTGCTCCATAACCGACGGCGGCGCGCCAAGGTTCTTGTTCAGCACCACGCCGCGGGGGATCCAGAACTCTTCGGGCCGGTCTATGGTTTTCCGGGGGAAATCGCCGTAGGTCAGGTAGTTGCCCAACCCGCCGCCGATGCTGGCCCAGTCTTTATAGAAGGAGGCGATCGCCAGCAGGTCGGGGATGTACACCTGCTCGACGAAGTCGCGCGCCATCGCCGCCCACTGCTTCATCTGGGCGATGCGCTGAGCGTTGATGGCGATCTGGCTGTTTGGGTCCACCGGGATGGCCATGCCGCCGACAAGGTAGGTCTGGAGATGGGGATTCTTACCGCCCAGCAAGGCGTGGATCTTGATAAACTCGCGCTGCCAGTCCAGCGCCTCCAGATAGTGGGCGACGCCCAGGAGGTTGGCCTCGGGGGGGAGCTTGTAGGCCGGGTGCCCCCAGTAGCCATTGGCGAACAGCCCCAGTTGCCCCGACTCAACGAAGGTTTTCACCCGGTTCTGGACGGTCTTGAAGTAATTGGCGCTCGATTTGGGCCAGGAGGAGATGGACTGCGCCAGGGCCGCGGTTTCTCCCGGATCAGCCTTCAGGGCGCTTACTACGTCCACCCAATCCAGTGCGTGGAGGTGATAGAAATGGATGACGTGATCCTGGATGTGCTGGGCGCCATCAATGATGTTGCGGATGATGCGGGCGTTGTCGGGGATAGTGATGTTGAGCGCGTTTTCCACCGCGCGCACCGAGGTGAGGGCGTGCACGGTAGTGCAAACGCCGCAGAAACGCTGGGTAAAGACCCAGGCGTCGCGGGGATCCCGGCCCTTAAGAATGATCTCCACTCCCCGAAACATGGTGCCGCTGCTCCAGGCTTCTTTCACGCGCCCGCGTTCCACCACCGCTTCGATCCGCAGGTGCCCTTCGATGCGCGTGATAGGATCGATGACCAGTTTTGCCATGCTTCCCTCCCTCTTAATGCGGGACCCGCGTCTCTCCGCCCATCTGTGAACAGCCAGCAGCTCAACCCGGTGGGTTGCGTGCAGGGTTTGGGAGGGCTTTGCCCTTCCCGGAAACCATACTTATGGGCCATTGGAGCCTCTGGAAGGCGAGTCTCTGCGCTCACCGCTCTGCTGGTCGGAGGGGCTTTCGTGTTTGGCAATCGGCCTGGCGGCGCCGCGCACGGCGCTGATGATGCCGTGAGCCGCGAAGGCTGCAGTCACGCCGGCAACCACGCCCAGACCGACTTGATCGGCGGTAGCCTCGATGCCGAAGCCCTCGACATTCGGCAGCCGTTCGTAGAACGGCGTGCGGGTGTCCCAGAAGTGCGGCGACATGCAGCCCACGCAGCCGTGGCTGGACCCGATGGGCCAGCTCGTGGCGTCATTCCAGCCTACGCTCGGGCAGTTTGACAGGGCCTGCGGCCCTTTGCAGCCCATTTTGTAGAGGCACCAGCCCAGACGGTGGCCCGTGTCGCCCCACTCCTCGACGAAGCGCCCGGCATCGAAGTGGCCGCGGCGCGGGCAGTAGTTGTGGATGAGTTGCCCATACGCGAACAATGGGCGCCCCATCTGGTCGGTAGCGGGGAGATCCTTGAAGGTCAGGTAGTGCACAATCACGCCGGTCAGGTTGACGATGTTCATCGGGCAGCCAGGCATGTTGATCAGCGTGATGCCAGGCACCGCATCCTTGACGCCCACCGCCGAGGTGGGATTGGGCGCGGCGGCGGGCAGGCCGCCGTCCCAGGCGCAGGCGCCGACGGCGATGGTCGCCAGAGCGTTCCCGCAAACTTCGCGCACGATGTCCTTCGCCGCGCGCCCGGCAATGGTGCAGTACACCCCATCCTCGCCCATGGGGATGGCCCCCTCGACCACGGCCAGGTACCCTTTGGGATGGTTCTTGACGGTCTCTTCGAGCGACTGCTCGGCCTGCTTGCCCGCGGGGGCCATAATTGTCTCGTGGTAGTTCACCGAGAGCAGGTCGAGCACGATTTGCGACACGGTGGGATTCGAGGCGCGCAGGAAGGATTCGGTGTTGCCAGCGCAGTCCTGGAACTCCAGCCACACCAGGGGCAGGCGCGGCGCAGCCTGGAGCGACGAGGCGATCGTGCCGGCATAACGCGGGGGCAGGGCCAGCACGGAGGCCATCAGCCCGCAAAACTTGAGGAACTGGCGTCGCGTAACCCCCCGATGGTAGAGAGCCTCTTCGAGATTGATTGCATCAGCCATCCCAGACCTCCTGACGTGGACAACCGTCGCGGCGCCCGTTGCAGAGGAACCGCACCAGCGCCCTGCGCCATAGAGGCTCTTCGGGACAGGATGCTGCCGTGACTGATGAGCTGCTCCATAGCGCAGGCGCCTGCGCCACAGTTCACAACCGCAGCCCTCCGCCTTGCCGGGTAATCTGGCCTCGTCGCGTCGCTCACCGGTCCAGACAGATCCGTTTAATGCCCGGTCCAGGGCCGACGCGGCCGCAGCTTGCCGCGCAATTAGCACCCACAGCGCGGCGCAGCGGGCGAGTTTCGGCCCCCCTGGCGGCTTCCGGCGATGGTTGGGCATCGGCGAACGGCACGCCACCGGCGAACGGCAAAACAGACACCTTTCCAGGCCCCCTGGACAGTGGAAAACGCCGTTCAGCGCCGTTTGTATCGCCGCTCCACCGAGATATGGGATGGCGGCGCCTGCGCGCTTCCCGGACCGCCGGTTTGCGCGGCCCCGCACCTCGCTTCTTCACCGGGAGCTTGCAGCAGACTGGTAAACGCCGCCCGGAGGCATCGGTTCGCGCGGCGCCATCCCCAATCTACCCCCCTCTCCAAGGGTGACCGCTGTCGAGGCAGGTTGCACGATGCTGTTTCAGGTTGCGATGTGTGCAACCATTATAAGCAGATTCCTGAGAGTTTTGGTTAATTTGTGCAAACCTATGTAATAAAAAAGTTAATGGTTCTCCGGCAAGCTCGGTTCTACAAGGATAGGCGCGACCCTGCGGAGAGGGGCGGGGAAAGCGGGTTTCCCGAGACTCATCCCGGCACGAAGGGGTGTGGGGAAACAGGCTTTCTCCATACCCCTACAGCGCTCCCGGCGGTATGTGGTACCACAGCACGCGATTACCCCAGGCGCTTACGCTTTCCCAGAAGAGGTAGGCCAGCAACCCCAGGCATACCACACGCCCGGCGCGCCCGCGCCGCCAGAGCCAGGCCAGGCCGACGCCCGCCAGCAACGCCACTGCCGGAGCGACGAAGACCATGTGCTTGTTCCACAGCCCGAACCAGCGCTCGACCAGGGAGGTGGCTGCAAAGAGCGCGGCATAGGCCAGCCCCAGGTAGGTGACGAACCGCCCGCGCCAGTTCAACGCCAGGCCTGTCAGGACGGCTCCGGCCAGCAGCACCGGCCAGACGCGGAAGTGGGCCGCCAGGTGCTGGCCGAAGCTGTTGATCGGCGTGCCGAAGAACAACGCGCTGTCGCGCCCGACGCTGCCTTCGCTGGCGATCAGGCCCAGATAGCTCGGAATGGTGCGCTGCACCAGCGTGACGGTGTAACTGCCATAGACCAGCGCCCAGGCGAGGGTCGCGCCCAGCACGAGGCTCAGCAGCAGCGACCGGCTGGCGCGCCGTCCCGCCGCTCCGTCGAGCAGGGCCAGGCTGACCCCCATCGCCCCTGCCAGGAAAGGCACAAAAGCCACGTGGGTCACATATGCCCCGATAGCCACGGTGAGGGCCAGGGCCGCCACGACGCCGCGCAACAGCAGCCCTCCCCGGAAACCGGGCCCCGGCCCTGCGGACAGCCGATCATTCACCGGAGCAGGCTGCAGCCAGAGGGCCAGCAGCCAGTGTGCCGCGACAAGCGCTATCAGCGTTAACCAGACGCCAATCGTAGTTGGAAAGCTGCCATCGTGGAAGAACAGGTAGCCCACCGGCAGGGCCGCGTAGACCAGGCCGCCCCAGGCCGCTCCCAGGTGGCGCTGGGGGCCGCCCTGCAGGAGCGCCAGCAGCAACAGGGGCAGGGTCGCCTCGAACAGGGCTGTGACCACCTTGACCGCCTCGATCAGCGCCGGTCGAGAGTTCCAGATGGCGGTCAGCGGCAGGAGCATGTAGTAGGTAAGCAGGCTGTAGGGCACCGGCTCGCGCGTGCCCCACTCGTACTGCTGTTCTAGCCGTTCGCGCACCCGCGACTCTTCACCCGCTGCTATCAGCAGCAACTGGTTGGCGCGCAGGCCATGATCGATCGGCATAAATAGCGGATGCAGCGTTCCCGCCAGGCGCAGGGTAAAGATCAGCAGCACGGCCAGGCGGATCATCGTCGGGGCCGGGAGTCCTGCGCTTTGAAGGGGGCGCAAGGGCAAAAGGCGCAGCGCCAGCGCCAGCAGCAAGGTCAGCGGCAACACCTTGAGCAGCACCGGCAGGCCCAGGGCCACCTGCATACGCGCCTCCAGGCTGCCGCCGGGCCACCCGGCCAGCATCAGGCCAATGTAGACCAGCAGGGCCAGGGCGGGCAACACGGCCAGGCGCGTTGGGAGGCCGCTCAGGCGCAGAACCCACAGGCCAAGGAGCAGCGTCAGAGCCAGGTTCGCGGCCAGCGCCAGCGGCGGCGCGCGCCAGCCGCCTGCGCCCGGGCGCACCTCGATCCAGTCGAGGGAGATGCCCAGTGCGCGTGTATCGGGCGGCGCGACAAATGGCTCGGTTTCGAGGGTCAGGATCAGATCGCCGCTGAAGGAGGCGACGGCCTGAGGAGGAAGGACAAGGTGCACTTTCTGCCAGTGCGGGCGCAGTGGCGCTTCAAACAGGACACGCTCAGGGGCGCCGACCCGCAGCGTTCGCCCCGCGCTCGCTTCGGGCCCGCCGAAGAAGCGCTTGCGCACAATCAGCGCGCCTGCGCCGACGCCCGGCAGGCGCACCCGCGCTCGCCCGGTCGTCCAACGCTGGAAAGCGCCATGGGCCGCCGGCTCGGGCCGGTGCACGCCGCTCAGGCGCAGCGGCGAGGGGTTGGCCGCGAAGGGTTCGCGTCCGGCCACCGGCACCTGGTAGGCCAGCGCCACAGTCGCCAGCGCCAGCAGGGCCAGAGCGGGGGCCAGGCCGCCGCACCAGAGCAGATCGACCAGGGCGGCGATCCGTCCCTTCGACCAGGAGCTGCGCTGGATCCACAGCTTCATATTGCGGGGCTTCCTCGGAAGTAAGCGCGCCTGGCCAGACCGTAGGCCAGTTCGCAGGCCATATCCACGGCCTCATCCTCGGCGAGCAAGCCCTGAACCACCAGACCGGCGAGCCAGTCGCAACTCACCCGGCGCCAGAGATCGTGCCGGGCGGGGATCGAGGCAAAGGCGCGGGTGTCGTCATTGAAGCCCGCCGTGTTGTAGATGCCGGCAATCTCAACCACTTCGGCGAAGTAGCGCCGCATGCCGTTCACGCTGTCGAAGAACCACCAGGGCGGCCCGATCAACACCGCCGGGTAGTGTCCGGCCAGAGGGGCCAGTTCGCGCCCGTAGGCGCTCTCGTCGAGGGTGAAGAGGATGAGACGGAAGCGCGGATCGGCGCCGTAGGCGTTCAACAGCGGGCGCAGGTTGCGCGTCCACTCGGTGGCGACGGGAATATCGGCGCCCATGTCGGGGCCAAAGCGCGCGTACAGGCGTTCGTGGTGGTTGCGCAGGCTCCCGGCATGGAGTTGCATAACCAGACCGTCTTCGCAACTCATCCGCGCGAACTCCATCAACATGTGGGCGGTGAAGCGCGCCGCGTCCCGCGCGTCGGCGGCGCGCCGCAGCGCGCGGGCGAAGATGCGCCCGGCTTCTCCGTCGCTCAGGCGCTCGGTGGCCGGGGTCAGCACGCCATGGTCGGTCGCCAGGGCGCCAAGGGCCTTAAAGGCTGCCCGTCGGGCTTCCAGGGCTCGAATGAAACCGCTATAGTCTACTACATCTATACCCGAACGTTCGCTGAGGCGGGCGATCTGGGCGGGCCAGTCGGGAGCATCGATGGCCAGCAGCGCGTCGGGGCGGAAGGTCGGGCGAACGTAGGTCAGTCCCGAGGCATGGATCTGCCGATGTTGGTCGAGCGGGTCGGTGGCGGCATCGGTGGTGCACAGCAAGGCGATGTTGAAACGCGCCAGCAACGTCCGCGGGCGAAACTCGGGTCGCGCAAGCTGCGCCTCCAGATGGTCGTAGATGCGCTGCGCGCTTGCGCCATCGAGCCGTTCACTGACGCCGAACAGGTTCACCAGTTCGTCGGCCAGCCACAGACCGGTGGGTGTGCCCCGAAAGAGATGGAAGTGTTCGGCGAAGCGTTGCCAGATGCGCCGGGGATCGGTCTCAACCGGCGCGCCGTCGCGGGTGGGAATGCCGAGCGACTCGAGCGGCACGCCCTGGCTGTAGAGCATGCGCGTCACGTAGTGGTCGGGAATAACAAAGAGCGTGGCAGGATTGCCCAGATGAGCGTCGGGATCGGCGAGGAGCGCCGGCGGCACGTGACCATGGGGGCAGAGCAGCGGCAGGTCCCGCACCATCGCGTAGAGGTCGCGCGCCAGCGCCCGTCGCGACGGCTCGGGGTCAAAACAGCGATCCGGCGCGAGCGTCCAGGGTATGCCGGGCATGGTGTGGCTCCTGAGCGTGAAGACAAGCGGTTGCCAGGCACGAGCCGCGGGGAAACCGGGTTTCCCCGCGGCCCTCCAGGCGGCGTCAAGGCCGCCGGTTCTCGCCCTCCCTCGCTACCGGCGCCGGCGGGAGAATCGGGAGTGACAGCGGACCCGGAATCGGCCGTTTTCTCGTCCGCTATGGTACACCTTAAATGGTATACTCCAGACGGCAGGCAAAGGTAACCGTTCATTGCAAACTATTTCGCCAGCCATCAAACGTTCATCTTCATGTGCGATAGTGTTTCTCAGGAGCGCCGGTCGTCATCCACCTGATGCAAGGCCGTGCCGGGGAGCTTCGCAGAAGGTCCGGATCATTCATAGGAATCAGGCGTGTATTGGAAGCGTAAGCAGAAAGGGAGCGTATGCGTCCGCAGCGGCTACCTACCGGACGATTGGCTTTGGTCTGTTTGCTGGTCATCACTCTCACCCTGTTGAGCGCCTGCAACCAGCCCTCCTCCGGGACGCAACAACCCACCGTTCCGCCCACGACGCCCCCGGAGCCGACCGTGGCGCCGACGATTGCCCCGACACCTACCACGCTGGCGATCCGTTCGCTCGACGACGTGCGGAAGGCAGTGGTGCAGATCGAGGCACAGGGCACGTTCGTCTCGCCCAGTGAGGGCACAGTGTTCAACGTCGCGGGGCGTGGTTCCGGCTTTATCATTGACGAGAGCGGCATTGCCGTCACCAACAACCACGTAGTCACCGGCTCGGCCCTGCTCAAGGTCTTCGTGAACGGCGAGAGCCGCCCCCGCAATGCTCGCATCCTGGGAGTCTCCGAGTGCTCCGACCTGGCGGTGATTGACATTGACGGCGATGGCTATTCCTACCTCGAATGGTACGATGGCGACATCAAAGTCGGCCTGGACGTGTTTGCCGCCGGGTACCCCCTGGGCGATCCAGAATTCACCCTCACCCGCGGGATCATTTCTAAGGCCCGCGCCGACGGCGAGTCGAGCTGGGCCTCGGTGGACAACGTAGTTGAACACGATGCGACGATCAATCCCGGCAGTTCAGGCGGCCCTCTGCTGACAAGCGATGGGCGGGTCGTAGGCGTGAACTACGCCGGTCGTTCGGATACCGACCAGTACTACGCCATCGCCCGCGACGAGGCCCTGCCGCTGATCAAGCAACTGCGCGACGGCAAGGACGTCACCTCGCTGGGCATCAACGGTGAAGCCTTTGCCTCCCCCGACGGCTCGCTTTCGGGCATCTGGGTCTGGTCGGTCAAGTCCGGTTCGCCCGCAGACAAGGCCGGCGTGCGCCCGGGCGACATCGTGACCCAGCTCGAGCGGCTGGTGCTGGCCACCGACGGCAAGATGACCAGCTACTGCGACATTCTGCGCAGCCGCACGTCGAGCGACACACTGCAGATCGCCGTGCTGCGCAGCGAGACCGAGCAAGTGCTGGAGGGGCAGATTAACGGTCGCGAATTACAGGAGACGATCTCCTTTGCGCGGGGGAACGATGTGCCTGACGTCGCTGATACTGGCGCATCCTACGATGAGTATTATACGTTCGAAAACGAGTCGCGGACGTTACGAGTTGACATCCCCCGGGCCTGGAGCGACACCTCAACCGGTTCCTGGCGCCGGGGCGATACCGAGGTTCCCCAGAGCATCGCCCTGGTGGCCGCACCGAATATCAACGATTTCCTGAATACCTGGACTACGCCGGGCATGTTCCTGGGCGCCTCGCGCCAACTGGCGCGCGAGTTGACGCCCGACCAGTTGCTCGATGAGATGGCGTTCACCAACGAATGCACCTTCGACGGCCGGAGCGACTACAGTGACGCCCTGTACACCGGCAGGTACGACGTGTGGACGAACTGCGGCGGTCGCGACACCGCGCTGGTGGTAGTCGCCTTTACTCCGGAGGACAAGTCGTTCCTGGGCATGGTGCAGGTCCAGGTCGTCTCCGAGGCTGACCTCGAAGCCCTGGATCGCATTCTGGACACCTTCGTGGTTGAGCGCGGGTTCTGAGGAAAAAACGGGCCTCTCCTGGGAGGGCCGCGCTCCTGGGAAAATCCTTCTGCATGCCAGCATGAAGCCGGATAGGGAAAGAAGCGCGCACGGGCGGTTGGAGGGGTAGGGGGAACCAGGTTTCCCCCCTACCTCTGCTCACGGGGCGCCCGGCGCCCCAGAAGCAGCGGGACAGTTGCAGGAAAACCGGTTCTGGGTGATGCTCCCCTCACAGGGAGGGTTTAGGAGGGCCTTGCCCTCCCAGACCCTCTCGCTTTTCGTTTAGAGCTGGCGCGGCCAGGCCCGCGCGGAGAGGAGAGAGGATCGCGATGGAATGGTACGAGGAAGAGGTGCGGGCCATCGAACAGGCGCACGCCCTGAATCCGCCCCCTCCTGGAGCGACGGTATTTTATGGCAGTTCATCGCTCCGTCTCTGGTCAACCCTGGAAGAGGACCTGGCGCCCTGGCCAGTGGTGAACCGGGCCTTCGGCGGCTCAACGCTGTCCGCCTGCGTCTATTTTTTCGAGCGCCTGGTGCCGCCGTGCGCGCCAGGCAGTCTGGTGATCTATGCTGGCGACAATGACCTCGGTGATGGCCAGCCCGTCAGTTCGGTCATCGGCTCGTTGCACCGGCTGCTGGATAAAGTAGATACACTTTGCGGCAAGATCCCGGTGGCATTTATGGCCATCAAGCCCAGCCCGGCCCGCTGGCGCCTGCGCCATGCCATTCGCCAGGTCAACGAGGCCGCGCGCCAGGCGCTCATTGCCCGCCCCAAGGGATACTTTATTGACGTGTATCAGCCCATGCTCCAGCGCAATGGCGAGCCTGTTTCGGCGCTCTTCGCCGACGATGGTCTGCATCTGAGCGACGAAGGCTATCGCCTCTGGGCCGCGATCCTGCGCACCTTTCGATTTCCGCTTTTCGATCCCTGAAGCGAACACAGGCAGTTGGAGGGATACGAAGCAACGATGTTTCCCGATGTCTTTGCCGATGAGCAGCCCGGAACGACTTCACCGTCGCTCAGGAGAAGAGAGGAAAAGGCAGCCTCCCTGCTCCTGCCTGGGAGCGACCTGCGGCAACCCCGGCGCCGGCGCCGCCCGGTTGCCTTACCCTCAGGGCGGCGCAACAAAGGGTTAACCTGTTTATCTCAGAAAACATGCCAGGAATTAATACTGAGATAACACTTCCGCTCTACCGTGTTTATAAACCGGGCGTATGCCATATCGTTCAGATGGCAGCACCACCCGGCTTACAGACTATGCGGGATTGTTGGATCGGGCCAACTGGAGCCTTGCGGCCTTCTACCAGCGTCAAGGACCGCCGATGCGCCGGGAGTATCACGCGTGGCGCAGTCCACGCTTGCAGCGAACCATGGAACTGCTGGTGTTCGGGCACGCCGGAGCGCGGGTGCTGGTCTTTCCTACCCGTGGCGGACGATTCTACGACTACGAAAACTGGGGCCTGGTTGACGCATTGCGTCACACCGTTGAGGCAGGCAACATTCAACTCTTCTGTGTCGATAGTGTGGACTATGAGAGCCTCTACGCGCGCCATCGCCCTCCCCGGGAGCGGATCGCGCGCCATCAGCAATACGAGGCGTATATTCTGGAAGAGGTCGTGCCATTTTCGCAGCAACTCAATCCCAATCCGCATCTGATCGCCCATGGGTGCAGCCTGGGCGCGTATCACGCGGTGGCCCTGGCGTTTCGCCATCCTCAGCGCTTCCGCAAGGTGGTTGGCCTGAGTGGACGCTACGATCTGACCATGCCAATGGGATCGTTTCGTGATCTGTTCGATGGTCACTACGATGAGACGGTCTACTTTTACAACCCCTGCCATTTCCTGCCGCAACTGAACGACCCGGTGTTGCTTGAGGCGCTACGCCGGCTGGAGATCATTCTGGCTGTGGGCGAGGAAGACGTCTTCCTGGCCAACAATCAGTCGCTCAGCGCTATTCTGTGGCAAAAAGGCATCTGGCATGCCCTGCACATCTGGCCTGGCGAGGCCCACTGCGCCGCGGTCTGGCGCCAGATGGTGCCGTGGTACTTGTAGCAGGCAAGCGGCAGGGAACCCGGAGGTTTCCTGCCGCTTCGCTCAGAGGAATAAACGGTTTATCTGCGGGTCTGTTAGCAACTGGCTTGAACTACTTTTGCGCCGTTACAGATCCATAGGGGTAGGCGAGCACGCTGGGGCCATATGCGAGCACGTGCTCAGGCTGGAGCCAGCCAAACGCTTGCAGCAGGCGCGCCACAATGCCCGTCCAGCCGGTCTGGTGGCTGGCGCCGATGCCGGCGCCGTTGTCGCCGTGAAAATACTCATAGAACAGGATGTGATCGCGCCAGTGCGGGTCGGTCTGAAACTTCTCGGTGGCGCCAAACACCGGGCGCCGCCCCTCTTGATTGCGCAGGAAGATGCGCGCCAGCCGGTCGCTGATCTCTCTGGCCGCGGTGAACAGGGTGACATAGTTGCCTGAGCCGGTTGGAAACTCGATAGTGAAATCATCACCGTAGTAGGCATAGAACTGGAGCAACGCGCGGATCAGCAGGGCATTGACGGGGAACCAGATCGGGCCGCGCCAGTTGGAGTTGCCGCCAAACATGCCGCTGTCGGACTCGGCCGGCAGGTACTGCACCCGGTATTCTTGATCGCCTACGGTAAAGACATACGGATGTTCGAGATGGTAGCGTGAAAGCGAGCGGATGCCGTAGGGACTGAGAAAGTGGTTCTCGTCGAACATTTTGGCCAGGATGCGCCGTAGTTTTTGCTCATTGACCACGGCGAGCAGGCGGCGTCCATTGACGCCGGGCTGGCCCGGGGGGTGGATGTTGGCCAGCAATTCAGGATGCCTGGCCATAAAGCCCCGGATGCGCTCAAGCGCTGCGGGGAAGCGATCAAGCACCTCCGCCGGAATGACCGCCGTGGCAGCCAGAGGCAACAACCCCACCATCGAAAGCACCTTGATGCGCTCGGCGCGCCCGTCGGGCAGTATCAGCACGTCGTAGAAGAAGCCGTCTGCTTCATCCCAGAGTTCATCGCCGTGGATGCCGACACGGTCCATGGCGCCGGCGATGTACATGAAATGGCCGGTAAACTTGAGGATAAAATCCTCGAAGGCCGGCTCGTAGCGGGCCAGTTCGATCGCCAGTTCGAGCATGTTCTGGCTGTAGAAGGCCATCCAGGCCGTGCCGTCGGCCTGTTCGAGGTGACCGCCGGTGGGCAGGGGAGCGCTGCGGTCGAAGACGCCAATGTTGTCGAGGCCGAGGAACCCGCCGCTGAAGAGGTTGCGGCCCTGCGGATCCTTGCGATTGACCCACCAGTTGAAGTTGAGCAGCAGACGAGTGAAGGCGGTCTTGAGAAAGAGGCGATCCTCCTCGCCCTTGAGCTTATCCAGGGTGTAGTTGAAGAGGGTGGCCCAGGCGTGGACGGGGGGGTTAACGTCGCCAAAGTTCCACTCGTAGGCGGGGATCTGCCCGTTGGGGTGGAGGTACTCGTCACGCAGCATCAGGCGCAGTTGCTCCTCCGAGAAATCTGGGTCCACGACCGAGAGGGCCAGGGTGTGAAAGGCCAGATCCCAGGCGGCGTACCAGGGGTATTCCCACTTGTCGGGCATGGAGATGATCTGCCCGTTGAGCATATGCACCCACTCACGGTTGCGGACGTGGCGCTTGCCGCCGCTGAGAGGGTTAGCGTCGTGCTCGTGCAGCCAGGTGTCCAGGTCGAAGAAGTAGTACTGCTTGGTCCAGAGCATGCCGGCCAGGGCCTGGCGCATAACGCTGGCCTGGTCGGCGTTTAGCGCCGGCGGGGTCAGGGCAGCGTAGAATTCGTCGGCCTCGGTCTGCCGCGCGGCGAGGACCTGGGCGTAGTCCGGGCCGAAGGGTCGGAAGTTCTTCGCCGGAGCGGCGCTGGTCAGGCGCAGGCGCACGGTTTCGGTGGCGCCCGGAGCGATGGTGAATATGTAGTGGGCGGCGCTCTTGGTGCCGGTCTGGTGGGGGTTGACCGCCTCATTGCGCCCGAAGATGATGTAGCGATGGAAGGCGTCTTTGACGTAGGGTTGCGGGTTGGGTTCGCCCCAGAGCTGTTCGCGGTTGGTCTCGTTTTCAGTGAAGAGGAGCGCGGGTGCGCCTTCGGCATAGAGGTAGTAGGAGCCCAGTTCGGGATGCACGGCTTCGATCACGTTGGCGCCCGCAGGGCCTTCCACGGCCCGCGCAACCGGGCGGGGCGCCTCCGGGTGCAGCCACCACGTGTCGCGGAACCAGAGCTGCGGCAGGATGTGAAGCGGGGCCGGGTCGGGGCCGCGGTTCACGGCCTGGATCTGGATGAGAATGTCATCGGGAGCGGCTTTGGCATATTCGACGAAGACATCGAAGTAGCGGTCGTCATCGAAGACGCCCGTATCAATCAGTTCGTATTCCTGCTCCTGATAGGAACGGGTGGCATTGGTTCTGACGAGATCGGCGTAAGGATAGGCGGCCTGGGGATACTTGTAAAGAAAGCGCATCCAGGAGTGGGTCGGCGTGCTGTCGAGGTAGAAGTAGTACTCCTTAACGTCTTCCCCATGGTTGCCCTCGGGATTGGTGAGACCGAAGAGCCGTTCCTTGAGGATCGGGTCCTGGCCGTTCCAGAGGGCCAGGGCCCAGCACAGGCGCTGCCGGTCATCGGAGAACCCGGCAAGACCGTCTTCGCCCCATTTGTAGGCCCGTGAGCGAGCATGGTCGTGCGGGAAATAGCCCCAGGCGTTACCATCGTCGCTGTAGTCTTCGCGAACCGTGCCCCACTGGCGTTCGCTCAGGTAGGGCCCCCACTGCTTCCACGGCTTGCCGGCGCGCGCTTCGAGCAGCCGCTGCTGCTCGGCGCCTGCTCTGGGCGTCTTGGCAGTCTTAGACTTCGGCATGATGGTCTTTCCTTAACCTCAGGCGCCCGTGCCGCGTCGCATAGCGATGTTGCAACGAGGGCGCCGTCCTTCCCGTTGTCTCCTGGCAGGCAAGGGGCTGAGGGAAAACCTGGTTTCTTCAAACCCCTTCCGCCACTATCGTTGACTGTTTAACTGTCCCGCACGTCACCGCGCAGTATAGGCGAGGCTCACGATTGGCGCAACGCGTCGCAGCGATTCTGACGGTATAATCAGAAGGCCGCACCGCATCCGGTTGATGCCGGGCCAATGGATGGAGAAGCTGCGTTGGCACGCCCTGATCGCCCTGTCCGCTCTTTCTTCTGGCCGCTGGTCGGGCTGGGGGCCGTTCTTGTTTTGGCGCTCGTCGTAATGGGAGCAGCGGCGCAGGCGCTCGCGGTGCGCCGCAACCTGGCGGCGCTGCACATCACGCCGGCCCCGGCGCCGCAAGAATCCCGCGTCGGAGGCGCTCGCCTGCTCCAGCTCCCCACCCTGGCGCCGACGCGTCCCGGCGCTCCAGCGCCCGTCACTGTGCTGCTCCTCGGCACCGACCGGCGTCCCGGCCAGGAGGTCACCCCGCGCAGCGATGCGGTGCTGGTGGCGCGGATTGACCCGGCCCGCAGGCGCGTGGCGCTGCTGTCGCTCCCCCGCGATCTCTGGGTGGCTATCCCCGGCCACGGCAACAACCGGCTCAATGCGGCCTACCTCTGGGGCGAACGCGACGGGCCTCCCGGCAATGGCCTGGCCCTGGCGCGAGCCACGGTCAGCCAGGCGCTGGGGGCGCCGATTGATTATGTGGTGGTGGCCGACTTTCGTGGTTTCGCTGGAATTATTGACGCCCTTGGCGGCGTAACTGTGGACGTGCCGCGCCCGCTGGTCGATCATCAGTTTCCGACCGCCGACTATCGCGTAACGACCGTCCGTTTCGCCGCGGGCCGGCAACGTATGGACGGAGCGACGGCGCTGGCCTACGCCCGCATCCGTCACCCTGATAGCGACTTCGAGCGCGGGCTGCGTCAGCAGGCCGTACTGGTCGCTATCGCCGAGCGCCTGCGTGAGCGGGGCGACCTGGCCACCTGGTTCGCGGCCCGGCGGGTCAGCGCGGCCCTGGTGGGCTACGTGCAAACCGATATGCCGGTCGAGCGCATGCTTGAACTGGTCTGGACGCTGCGCGATCTCGATCCGGCCGCTGTGGAGCGCTACGCCTTCACCGAGGCCGATGTGCGCTTCGGCGTGGATAACGACCGCGTGGCCCTGTCGCCGCTTCCCGGGGTAATGGAACGCTACGCACGGTTGTTGCTCTATGGACCAGGGGAAGCGTAGCAACTGACAGCCTGGCAGGTTGACCGGGCCTGCAACTTGCGAACATACGGGGTGTTCACGTGATCGAGATCAAGATGCCCCAACTGGGCGAAAGCGTCACTGAGGGAACCATTGGCCGCTGGTTGAAGCGACCTGGCGAGACGGTGGCGAAGTATGAGCCGTTGCTGGAGGTCATTACCGATAAAGTTGACACCGAGGTGCCCGCGCCGGAGACGGGGACGCTGCTGGAGATCCTGGTGGGCGAGGGCGAGACGGTGCGCGTGGGCACAGTGATTGCCCGCATCGGCACGCCTGAGGAAGCCGCCGGTCTGGTTCAGCCGGCGGTCCCGGCGGAGCAACCGGCGCCGGTGACCGCGCCCGCGCCAGCCGCAGCGCCTCGGCCCACGGTCGCCCCGTCTACGGCGGATGGTACGGCCCGAAGCGGGTTTATCTCACCGGTAGTGGCGCGTCTGGTGGCCGAACATGGCCTCGATCTGGCGCGCATTCCCGGGACGGGCCAGGGAGGGCGCGTCACCAAGCAGGACGTGCTGCGCTACCTTGAGGCGCGTCAGGCCGAGGCGCCGGTCGCCGCACCACCGGCGCCCGTAGCCCCCGCAGCTCCCGCCCCCCAGGTGGTCGCGCCGCCGCCCGCCCCCTCGCCTGTGGTCCCCCAGGTGGTCGCGCCGCCGCCCGCCCCGCCGCCCGTAGCCGCGACACCGCTGCCCGAAGACGTCGAACTGGTTCCGCTGACGCCTATGCGTCGCTCGATCGCCGAGCACATGGAGCGCTCGGTGCGGACGGCGCCGCACGTGACCACGGTGATGGAGGCCGACCTGAGCCGGGTGGCGGCCCACCGGGAAGCCAACAAGGCGGCCTTCGAGCGCCAGGGCGTGCGGCTGACCTTTACGCCCTACTTTGTGCAGGCCGCCGTTGCCGGGTTGCGGCAGACGCCGGTGATGAACGGCCGGTTTACCGAGGCAGGCATCATGCTCAACCGGCGCATCCACATCGGGGTGGCCGTGGCCCTCGACGAGGGCCTGCTTGTACCGGTCATACGCGACGCCGACGAAAAGAACCTGCTGGGCCTGGCGCGCATCATCAACGACCTGGCCGAGCGGGCGCGCACCCGGCGCCTGACACCCGACGAGACCCAGGGCGGCACCTTCACCATTACCAACCATGGCGTCAGCGGCAGCCTCTTCGCCACACCGATCATCAATCAGCCTCAGGCGGCCATCCTCGGCGTGGGGGCGATTGTCAAGCGCCCGGTGGTGGTGACGCAGCACGGGGTGGACGCGATCGCGATCAAGCCGATGTGCTACCTCTCCCTCACTTTTGACCACCGCGTCGCCGATGGAGCGACTGCCGACGCCTTTCTGGCAGCGGTCAAGGCGGCGCTGGAAGGCATGTGATTTTGGATTTCGGATTGCGGATTTTGGATTGGGCGGGGCGGATGGCACGACGCTACCACTCCGGCACGGGGGTAAAAATGTAGCCCTCGCGCAGATCACCGAAGGTGCGGCAGCGGGCTGCGCCCCAGCGGTGGGCATAGAGGGCGATGTAGGCGCACATGAGCGCGTCCATGCGGTCTTCGTAAGCCTTGAGCGCGCACCCGTTGAATGAGGCTACATCGGTTTGCGCAAACGCCTCGTGGCCGCGCAGGGGCGGGTCGGCGTCCCTCAGGGCGGCAAGGTGCGTCTGGTAGCGCCGCCATTCGGCCAGGCGCAGCGTCGTCGAGCGGCCCGGACGGGCCTTGTACTTGAGGCTCCGCTCCAGGCCAAAGATGGCGATCATCGCCGGATGGGGAAAGACCTCGGTAATCAGCCGGCCGTTTACCCCGGCGTCAATACGCTCAACATGGCGGAAGCCTCTGCCCTCCAGCATCGCGACCAGTCGTTCGCCGCGCACCACGCCGTTGCGGGCGAGCAGGCGCCGATTGGCGGGGTGCGCTCCGGCCTCGTAGCGCCGGAAGGCCGCGCTGAGGGCGGCATCGGCCGGACGGCGCCCGCTGTAGTTGGGCACGAGCAGCGGGGCGTCCACGGCGACAATCGCCGGGCCGGCCTCCGCATGCCGCTCCACGTAGGCCACGATCGCCTCGAGGTCGTCCAGCAGTTCCGGGGGCGCCACCAGCGCCGCGCCTGCCGGGTCGCCCGTCAGACATGCCGCGCCGCTCTGGTTGCGCTCCGACCAGGCCAGATCAATGCCAATGTATGCGGTGATTGGAGAACCTGCGCTGGAGACCATGATAACGCCGGCCCTGGAAGGTGAGTCTGGGCGGCCAGGCCGCCTGGAAGTCCGAAATCCAAAATCCAAAATCGTTAACCAGCGCCCCGCGCCTCGCGCCAGCGCAGGGCCGCTTCAACCGGCGCGAAATCCCAGGGTTCGCCCATCCCGAAGATAAAGTGCGTCACCCCGGCCGCCACATAGGCCTCCAGGCTCTCACCGGGCCGCGGGGTGACGCTGCGCTCGATCTCCCGTGGATCGCGCCCGATCTCGGCGCACCAGCGCTCGAGCACAGCGCTCTTGTGCCCGATGGTGGCCAGGGTGCTGAAACTGTGCCACATCTGCGCATAGCGGGCGACCAGTCGCAGGGTGATCTTCTCGCCTCCGCCGCCGATAAGGATGGGGATCGGACGGGTGGGCGGAGGCGCGTCAATCTCCCAGCGCCGCTTAATGATCGGGAGGGCCTCCTGCAGCGCCCGCAGGCGCTCGGCGGCGGCGCCGAACGGGTAGCCGTACTCGCGGTAATCCCGTTCGAACCACCCCGCGCCCATCCCCAGGATGAGCCGCCCGCCGGAGATGTGATCCACTGTCTTGGCCATATTCGAGAGCAGGGCCGGATTGCGGTAACTGTTGCAGGTCACCAGGCAGCCGACCTCGACGCGCGAGGTGATCATCGCCATGGCCGTCAGCAAGGTCCAGGCCTCGAAGTGGTTGCCCTGGGGATTACCGTAGAGCGGAAAGAAGTGATCCCAGTTCCAGACGGTGTCAACCCCCAGCGCCTCGGCGTGGCGCACGGCGGCGGCAAACGACTCCCACGTAGTATGCTGCGGGTGGAATTGCACCCCGATGCGAATGCGCGGCATGCCGGTTCCTTTCCAGACTGTCATCTTGCGATGGTATCATACCAGATAGGCGTATGAGCAGCAGTGAGGTTGTGCGCCGTGCGCTTAACGAGGGTTGTATCGCGTTCACCGGAGCAGTCCAACCATGTTCGCGCGAATCTGGGGCACCCGCGGCTCGTATCCCGTGGCCCGGGCCGATGTGTTGCGCTACGGGGGCAACACCACCTGCGTGGAGGTGCGCGCCGAAAACCGCTGCATTATTCTCGACGCTGGCACGGGGATGCGCCTGCTGGGCGAGGCGCTAATGCGGGAACCAGACGCGCCACACCAACTGGACCTGTTGATTACCCACACCCACTGGGATCACATCATTGGCTTTCCGTTCTTCGCCCCCATCTACGCCGCGGGCTGGCAGTTGAACATCTACGGGCTGAACCGCACCCAGGTCACACTGCGGACCACCATCGCCAATGCCCTTGGCGATCCGCTCTTTCCGGTCGGTCTGGAGGATCTGCGCGCCGAGTTGCGCTTCCACGAGATCCACGTGGGCGGCGCGTTCGAGCTTGGCCCCGTGCAGGTGCGCACCGCCCAGGCCAATCACCCTTATCGCGCCCTGGCCTACCGTCTTGAGAGCGATGGGGAGGCGCTGGTGTTCGTTCCCGACACCGGCCCCTTCCACACCGTGCTGTTCGGCGACGAACGCATTGAGTGGACCGGCGCGCCCGGCGCGACCAGCAGGGCCGAGGCGCGCGTCCTGGCCGAGATGCGCGCGCGCGTGATCGAACTGGCGCAGGGGGCTGACTGGCTGCTCTACGACGCGCAGTTTACTGACCAGGAGTATGCCCGTTTTCCCCACTGGGGGCACGGCACCGCCGGCCAGGCTCGCGAGATCGCCGAGGCGGCGGGGGTGCGGGAGTTGCTGCTTTTCCACCACGACCCGTCTCGGAGCGACGCGGAACTTGACGCGATTGTCGCCGCGCAGCAGGCGGCGGCCCGGCCCGGCCTGGCCATAAGCGCGGCGGCGGAAGGGCGCCGGTTGTCGAAAGGGGGAGACCGGTGAAGGCGCAATTCTGGGGCGTGCGCGGCTATGTGCCCACGCCCGGCGCGGCCTTCCTGCGCTACGGCGGCAATACCTGCTGTGTGTCGGTGCGCGGCGCCGGCGGCGAGTTGCTGGCCCTCGACAGCGGCACCGGGTTTTGCCAGCTGGGCGCCGCGCTGCTGGACGCCGGCTTCCGCTACGGGCGCGGCGAGTTGACCGTACTCATCACCCACACCTACTGGGATCATTTCCTTGGACTGCCTTTTCCGGGGATCGTGCACATTCCTGGCAACCGCCTGCGGATCTACGGCCCCGACAGCGCCCGTGGATCGCTGGAAATGATCTATGACAACATGCTTGCCCCGGTCTACTCCCCGGTCTTCGGCCTGGCGCATATCGCCGCCACTCATACCTTCCATCCCGTCTCAGCCGAGCCGTTTCAGGTCGGCGAGTTGACGGTGCGGGCGATGCCGCTGTCGCAACGCGCCTGCTCGCCAATCTGGGCCTACCGGGTGGAGGAGAGCGGGCGGGCGCTGGTCTACATCACCGACGCCCGTTACGCCGACGATGCCATCTGGCGCGAGGCGGCGCACTTCGCGCGCGACGCCGAGGTGCTCATCCACAGCGCGCCCTACCTGCGCGGCGAGATCGCGTGCGATCCCGGTCACAGCCGGGTGGAAGACGCCATCGAACTGGCGCTGGAAGCGGGGGTCCGGCGGCTATATCTCTACCACCATGCGCCGACCCGCACCGACGATGAACTGGACGCGCTGGTGACGCGCTGCCGTGGCGAACTGGCCGTAGGGGGGCGACGACTCGAACTCGAAGCCGCCCGTGAGGGAGTAGTGGTGGAGGTGTAAGGTTATTTCGGATCTGGGATTTGGGATTTGGGATTGCCGTGCTCTCAATGCGACCTGGTGATGATGCGCATGCACTCCATTCAACCGGAACCGGTATAACTAAGGAACGGCGCTACGCTTCCTCGCGCAGGCGCACATAGCTCTCGTAGCGTTCCGGGCTGATGGCGCCTGCTGCAACGGCGGCGCGCACCGCGCAGTCAGGCTCGTGCACGTGGGTGCACCCGGCGAAGAAACAGTTCCCCAGGAAGGGCCGCATCTCGCGGAAGCACCAGTCCAGATCCTCCGGGGACAACTGCCACAGACCGATCTCGCGGATGCCGGGCGTGTCGGCGACGTAGCCGCCGCCGGGAGAGGCGAGGGGGATCAGTTCGGCGACGGTAGTGGTGTGGCGCCCCTTGTTCAACTGGGCGCTTACCGCCCCGGTCGCCAGGTTCAGGCCTGGCTGTACGGCATTCAACAGGCTCGATTTGCCCACTCCCGACTTGCCGGTGACGACGCTGATCTTTCCGTCGAGGAGCGCGCGCACTTCGTCAATGCCCACGCCGCTCACAATCGAGGCGTAGATCACCGGATAGCCAATACGGGCATAGGGGGCAAACAGCGCGCGCGCCCGCTCCAGGCCCACCAGATCGACTTTGGTGGCGACGATCACCGCCTCCAACCCGCTGTGCTCGCAGATCACCAGATAGCGGTCGAGCATGCGCGGGGTGAAAGGCGGCGCATCGCAGGCAAAGACGAGCAGCACCTGGTCCACATTGGCGACCAGCACATCTTCCTTGTAAGCGCCACGGGGGCCTGCAGCACGCCGGGCCAGGCGAGTGCGCCGCGGCAGGACCGCCTCGATGGCCCCCCGCCCCGGAGCAACCAGGCTGATCTCCACCTGATCGCCGATGACCACGATATCGGTCTGCTGGCGCTCCTTCTTCAAGCGGCCCCGCAGGGTGCACTCCACCAGGCCCGTCTCGGTCTGCACGCGGAAGAAGCCGCTCTGGGCGCGGAGCACGATGCCGACCAGGCGTCCGGGGCGGTCGGGCACGGGCGGAGCGCTAACATCCTGCGTTACCACATTCGCCTCGCCCGCGGCTATGCCGGAAATTATCGGACCGTCGCTCCGCCGCTTCGCCTGAGCGGCCTGTGGAGGCGTGGCGATGTGGAGGCGTGGCAACGTAGAGCCGACAGTCGAGCTGATCGGAAACATGGCTGAGAAACTGAAGCGGCTGTGGGCGCTGGTTAGCTGCCCACAGCCGTATGCTCGCGCATCTGGAGCGCTGATTGGCTCCTGAACATGCACCATGTGGGCAAGCCGACTCCTCGGGTGAGAGCGTGGGCGACGCTGCCGGATCGGGCTGCAAAGCGCCCGCCGGCAAGACCGACGCCGGTACTGTTCATAACGGCAAAGGATAGCACGCTGCCAGGGCATTGTCAACCGCAGGCCGCTTGGAGGGTGTAACGAAAAGCTCTGCACTTGCCGCAGCCCACCGGCCCGCCGGGAGCCTGGAAGGCTCCGGCTAGCCTTGCGAAGGCTGCCTCCGTAGCCTGCTGAAGCCGGCGCAGGCCGGCTTCGCAGGACGTTCGCCCGCGGCTTCAGCCGCCGGGCGAAGGGGAACGTGCAGAACTTTTCGTCACACCCCCGCTCAGACTTTCGCCCGAAGCAGTTGTTCAGGCTTACCCCGGCGCACGCAGCGGAGCGTGGGGGCCGGGCTTATTCCAACCCTCCGCGCTCTCTGTGGCGAGTACGGGTCTGGGTAGCTGTGAACCCTATCCGGCCATCCCGACTTGCAGCCTCCCGCGCCGGTGTGCTACAATCGCCTTGCAAAAGAAAGCATCCTGACGCAACCGCGCGCTCCCCTCGCTCCGCGTCCGCCCGACCACGCTGCTGTTGCACTTCTATTCCTCACAGGTAGATCAATCAGGCTTAACGGGTATCTTTTCCGCTGTCACCAGAGGTCACAGGGCTGGTATAATCCGGGAGAGCAAGCTCGTTCCAGAAATCACAAACTACCGCGCCGATGCCCGCTGTTGCCCTGTCTAGTCTGGCTGCCGTCGATGAGTGACAACACCCTTCACGCGACCGAGCAAGAGATCCGCGCCGTCCGTGCTCGTTTGCAAGCCGTCCGTGGCAAGCAGTTCTGGCGTTCGCTTGACGAACTGGCCGATACGCCCGCATTTCAGGAGTTGCTGCGCCGCGAGTTTCCCGCCGGGGCCGCCGAACTGTCAGCCGATCCCGTCACTCGGCGCACTTTCCTCAAGCTGATGGGCGCGTCGCTGGCGCTGGCGGGCCTCTCCGGGTGCACTTTCGCCATCAAACAGCCTCAGGAACTGGTGGCCCCCTTCGCCCGCGCGCCGCACAATCAGGAACCAGGCATTCCCCTCTACTATGCGACGGCCACCAGCTTCGAGGGCTTTGGCCTTGGCGTGGCGGTCAAGAATTACGACGGGCGCCCGATCAAGATCGAGGGCAATCCCAACCATCCCGCCAGTCTGGGCGCCACCGACCTGTTCGCCCAGGCCGAGATCCTCCAGCTCTACGACCCCGACCGGCCCGAGACGGTCCTCAACAGTGGGCGAATCAGCACCTGGGAACAGTTTCTCCTCGCCTTCGGCCAGGTGATGCAGTTGCAGCGGGGCTTGCAGGGTCAGGGCCTGCGCGTGTTGACCTCGACGGTCACCTCTCCGACCCTGGCGGCCCAGCTCGAGGAATTGCTTGCCACTTTCCCCGGCGCGAAGTGGGTGCAGTACGACCCCGTGGGGCGCTCGAACACCTACGAGGGCGCGCGGCTGGCCTTTGGCGAGGTGGTAGAGACGCGCTACCGCCTCGACCGGGCGCGGGTGATTGTCTCCCTCGACAGCGACGTGTTGCAGGACCCGGCGGCGCGGGCGCGGTACGCCCGCGACTGGATCAGCCGCCGGCGCGTGCTCAAGGATACTACCGAGATCAGCCGGCTCTACGCCATCGAGCCGGTATTCTCGAACACAGGCGTGGTCGCTGATCATCGCCTGCGGCTCAAGGCCGGCGCGGTCGGCGCGGCGGCGGCCTACATCGCCGCGTCCCTCGGCGTGCCCAACGCCCCCCGCGTCACGCTGCCTGAGGAGGTGCGCCCGTTCCTCGACGCGCTGATCGCCGACCTGCGGGCGGCCGGCTCCGCAGGGGTGGTGGTGGTCGGCGAGTGGCAGCCGCCGGTAGTGCATGCCCTGGCCCACGCCATCAACGCGGCCCTCGACGCGGTGGGCGTTACCGTGGAGTACACCGACGCAGTGGCGGCCCGCCCCGGCGACCAGATCGCCGCCCTGCGCGACCTGGTGAACGACCTGAATGCCGGCGCGGTCGAGGTGCTGGTAATCATCGACTCTAACCCCGTCTTTACCGCCCCGGCAGACCTGAACTTCGCCGACGCGATGAGCAAGGCGAAATTCAAGGCCGCGCTCAACTACTACAACGACGAAACCGCCGTCCTGGCCGACTGGTTCATTCCCCTGTGTCACACACTGGAGAACTGGAGCGACATTCGCGCCTATGACGGCACGGCGACGATTATTCAGCCGCTGATCCTGCCCCTCTACGGCGCGCGCACCGCCCACGAACTGCTGGCGGTGATGCTTGGCCAGAGCGGCCAGACGCCCTATGACCTGGTGCGCGCCTACTGGCAGCAGCAGAGCGGCCTGGAGGGGACGGAGTTCGACAACTTCTTCCGGGGCAGCCTGAACAACGGCGTGGTACCCGGCACCGCCCTGCCCGCCCGGACCGTCACCCCGCGCGCCGATGTCACCTACAGCCTGCCGCCCGCCAGCGAGGGCCTGGAACTGATCTTCCGCCCCGACCCGGCGATCTGGGATGGCCGCTACGCCAACAACGGCTGGCTCCAGGAACTGCCGCGCCCCATGACCAAGCTCACCTGGGATAACGCGGCCCTGGTCAGCCCCGGCACGGCCATCCGGCTGCTGAACCTGCCCTTCACCCTCGAGGACCTGGCCTCGCCCGACAATGAATCCAGCCAGTGGGCCCTGGAGCGGTTGAGCCGCGCCAACGGCACGTTGATCGAACTGCGCCACCAGGGCCGCGCCCTCACCATGCCGATCTGGATCGTGCCGGGGCACGCCGAGAACACCATCACCGTCACCCTGGGCTACGGCCGCGGCGAAGAGGCCGGTCGCGTGGCGGCCAACACGGGCTTCAACACCTACGCCCTGCGCACCAGCGAGGCGCCCTGGTTCAGTGGCCAGGTGGAGGTGAGCGTGCCCGGCGGGACCTACCCCCTGGTCAGCACGCAGGACCACTGGACGCTCCAGGGGCGCGACATCGTGCGCGCCGGGGAGTTTGAACGTTTCAAGGCCGATCCCAAACACATCTCCCGCGAGGTCTACCTGGAGGAGTACGGCAAGGAGACCCCCGGCCCGGGCACCGAGGGTTACATCAGCCTGCTGCCCGGCAACCTGCCCGGTTTTGATTACTCGGTAGGCAACCAGTGGGGCATGACCATTGACCTGACCGCCTGCATCGGCTGCAATGCCTGCGTGGTCGCCTGTCAGGCCGAAAACAACATTCCCATCGTGGGCAAGAGCGAAGTCGCCCGTGGCCGCGAGATGCACTGGATCCGCATTGACCGCTACTTCGCCGGGGCCAACTTCGACAATCCTGAGACCTACATGATGCCCATGACCTGTCAGCACTGCGAGCAGGCCCCGTGCGAACTGGTCTGCCCGGTGGCCGCCACTGTCCACGATGCCGAGGGCCTCAACAACATGGTCTACAACCGCTGCGTGGGCACCAAGTACTGCTCCAACAACTGCCCCTACAAGGTGCGCCGCTTCAACTTCTTCCAGTACCAGGATCTGGAGACGCCGAGCCTGAAGCTGATGCGCAACCCTGAGGTGACGGTGCGCAACCGGGGCGTGATGGAGAAGTGCAGCTACTGCATCCAGCGCATCGTCGAAGTGCGGACGAAGGCCAAGGTGCAGGGGAACCGCCTGATCGAGGATGGCGAGGTGGTCACCGCCTGCCAGCAGGTCTGCCCGACCCAGGCGATCATCTTCGGCGACATCAACAACCCGGAGAGCAAGGTGACGAAGCTCAAAGCGCAGCCGCACAACTACACGGTGCTCGGCCTGCTTAACACCCTGCCGCGCACGAGTTACCTGGCGCGGATATGGAACCCCAATCCGGCCCTGGCGCCCGAGCATGGCGAAGAGTAATGCCATTTCGGATCGCGGATTTTGGATTGCCGTACAACATAACACCGGGCGATGATGCGCGTGCACGGTATGCAACAGGAACTGGTATAACTGGAAAGCGCAGTCATGGCACAACCTTCTCGCATACGGATCGGCTCGCGTGTGGCGCGGATGGCCTGGTTGCCGCTGTGCCTGCTGCTGGTCGCCTGCCACGTTGACATGTACGACCAGCCTCGCTATCAGCCAAACCAGACCAGCACGTTCTTCAGGGATCAGCGAGCCATGCGCCCCCCGGTCGAGAACACGGTGCCGATGGGCAGCTTCGATCCTGACTCGCCGCTGCTGACCGGCAAGGTTAATGGCGAACTGGCCACCGAACTGCCGATGGAACTGACCGCCGAACTGCTCGAGCACGGGCGCACGCGCTACAACGCCTTCTGCGCGCCTTGCCATGGGCTGACTGGCGACGGCAATGGCGTCATCGCCTACCGCGGCGAGATGCAGGTGCCCAGTCTGCACCAGGAGCGGCTGCGCACAGTGGCAATCGGCTACTTTTTCGACGTGATCACCAACGGCATCAACCGGATGTACAGCTACGCCGCCCGTATCCCGCCCGAGGATCGCTGGGCAGTGGCGGCCTATGTGCGGGCGCTGCAGTTGAGCCAGTACGCCGATGTCAACGACCTGACCACCGAAGAACGGCAACAGTTGGGGGTGCGGTAGAGCAAGGGCCTTCAGAGTCGCTCGCATCCAGGTACGTCGCCGCCAATCGGCAATCCAGAATCGCAAATCCAACATCCGCAATCTAGAGAGTTAGCCCATGTCTGCACAGATCTTCCCGCGCAACGCCAACGCGGTCGTCTGGGTGAGCATCATCGGCCTGGTGGCGCTGATTGGCGCCACCGTGGCCGCTATGGTCGGGCTGTACCTCTCACCCTGGTACACGGACGTGGGCGTGCCCAAGGCTCAGCCGGTGCCGTTCAGCCACAAGCACCACGTGGACCAGTTGAAGATTGATTGTCGCTACTGCCACGCGACGGTCGAGCGCGCCGCTCACGCCGGATTCCCCTCGACGGACACCTGTATGTCCTGCCACTCGCAGGTGTGGACGAACAGCCCTCTGCTCCAGCCGGTACGCGACAGCTACCGCACGGGTGACCCTATTCTCTGGCGGCGGATCTACGACCTGCCCGATTTTGTCTACTTCAACCACAGCGTCCACGTCGCCAAGGGCATTGGCTGCGCCTCCTGTCACGGGCGTATTGATCAGCAGCACCTGGCCGCCAAGGCCCAGCCGCTGTACATGGGCTGGTGCCTGGGCTGCCACCGCAACCCCGAGGATAACGTGCGCCCGCGCGATGAGGTTTTCAACATGGCCTTCGATCCGCTCTCGCTGCCCCTGGCGGAGCGGTTGCAACTCGTGGAAGCGTACCAGATACCGACCGACGGACGCCTGACGAACTGTTATGTCTGTCATCGCTAATGCAGACCCGGGCAACTTCGTAGGGAAAGCTCGGAAAGGCCCGACCTCTGCGAAAGACTTTGTCCAAAATGTCGTAGACTAAATCCCAAGATCGAAAATCCGCAATCCAAAATCGCATTAGAGGGACACACCGATGGCTCATCACGGTCACGAAGCAACGCCGGGCGCCGCCGCCGAGAGCGTGGCGGCAGGCTATGAACTGGCGGACATTCGCTCCTTGCGCCCGATCTGGATCTTTGTCATTGGCGTCTTCGGGTTGCTTATCTTCGCGTACCTGGTGGGCGTGGTCCTGGTCACCATTCCGGGCGCGCAGGTGCGCGACACCAGCCAGGCAGTGGACGTAAATTCGCCGCAGGTTCCGCCGGGACCGCGGATCGAGGCCGATCCCACCGTGGACGGCGAGCGGATCGTGCGCGAGGCGACCGAGCGCCTGGAGTCCTACGGCTGGGTTAACCAGCGCCAGGGCATCGCCCACGTGCCGATCGAGCGGGCCATGGAACTGTTGCTGGAAAAGGGCGTGCGTCCCTTTGAGGAATAATACCAATCCCTGTTGGATCGACCACATACGGATCATCATCAGGTCTCATTGGGACGAACTGTATCGCAATTCAAAATCCAAAATCCGAAATGGTATACGCCATGTCATTCGCACGCTGGCTGGCCGGCATTCTGTTCATAGTCCTTATGACGGCGCCGGGAACGGCGGGCGCGCAGAGCGGACCGGATCCACTGGCGAACGTCTCCTTCGAGCAACGGCTCGGCGCGCAGATCCCGCTGGATCTGCCCTTCGTAGACGAAGAGGGCCGCGCAGTGCGCCTGGGCGACTACTTCGGCGCGCAACCGGTGGTGCTTACCCTGGGCTACTACGAATGCCCGATGCTCTGCTCGCTGGTGCGCAACGGTCTGGTCGAAGCCCTGAACAAGGTGCCGCTCACGGTGGGAAGCGACTTCCAGGTGGTTAACGTGAGCATTGACCCCCGCGAGACGCCGATGAACGCGGCCAACACTCGCGCGGCGGTGGTCTCGCGCTACAACCGGCCCGAAGGCAAGGCCGGCTGGCACTTCCTCACCGGCCCGCAGGACAGCATCACCGGCCTGGCCGAGGCGGTGGGCTTCACGTACTTCTACGACGAACGGATTGACCAGTATGCCCACGCTGCGGGCATCCTGGTGCTCACGCCCGAGGGGCGCCTGGCGCGCTACTTCTACGGTATCGAGTTCAATCCCAGCGATGTGCGCCTGGGGATCGTCGAGGCTTCGGGCAATAAGATCGGCACGCCGGTTGACCAGTTGCTCCTGCTGTGCTACCAGTTCGACCCGGCCACCGGCACGTATACCGGCCTGGTGCTGACCCTGGTGCGGGTGGGAGGCGTCCTTACGGTCATTATTCTGCTGGCGTCATTGTACCTGCTGAGTCGCGGTTCGGGCCGTCCTGGCGCGCCAGGAGCGCCCCCTGGGCCCGTGGCTGCTTCGGGGTAAGACCCATTGACGGGATGGCGGGCGCCTTGAGCCCCGGATAGGATGCTGTATGCGCAACTTTCCTCTGTTCCCCGATCAGGCATCAACCTTTGCCGGCCAGCTTGACACCCTCTACGTGGTGCTGATCGGCCTGAGCCTGATCTTCGGCGGCGTCCTGCCCTTCGTTATTCTTTTTCTCATGGTGCGCTACCATCGCAGCAATAAGGCAGTGGACCGCCTCAACCAGGTCCATTCCAACCTGATCCTCGAACTGACCTGGTCGGGCATACCGCTGCTGCTGGTGATGGGCGTGTTCTTCTGGGGCGCCTTCCTGTACGTGCACATGCGCACCCCGCCGAAACAGACGCTTGAGGTGTATGTGATCGGCAAGCAGTGGATGTGGCACGTACAGCATCCCAACGGCAAGCGAGAGAACAACGAGTTGCACGTGCCGATCAACCGTCCGGTGCGGCTGATCATGACTTCGCAGGACGTAATCCACAGCTTCTACATTCCCGCCTTTCGGGTGAAGCAGGACGTGCTGCCGGGGCGCTACACCTCGATGTGGTTCGAGGCCACCCAGCCGGGCGAGTATCACCTCTTTTGCGCCGAGTACTGCGGCACCGAGCATTCGCTAATGGTGGGCCGGGTAGTGGCCCTCACCCTTGCCGACTACGAGCGCTGGCTGGTGACGCCGGGCGAGGTCATCCTGCCCGACGGCAGCAGCGGCGCGGCGACCGCGCCGCCGGTGCTGGTTCCCGCCCAGGGTGACCCGATGGCGCTGGTCGGCGAGCAACTCTTCACCAACCTCGGCTGCGCCGGGTGCCACCGTATGGACGGGGCGGGGATTGGCCCCGGCCTCCAGGGATTGTACGGTTCCCAGCAGCGCATGAGCGATGGCACAGTGGTCACTGCCGACGAGAACTACCTGCGGACGGCGATCCTCAACCCCGGCGCGCAGATCGTTGCCAGCTACCAGAATGTGATGCCTTCGTATGCCGGCCAACTGAGCGAAGATCAGATCAACCAGTTGATCGCCTACATCAAGTCGTTGTCGAACGGCGGGACGGGCGCGATGAGCCGCGGCGCCGGCGATACAACTTCCGGCACGAGCGGCGCGGCGTCTCCACCCTTCGACGCGGCCCTGGCGGCGCAGGGAAAGCAGCTGTTTACCAACCTGGGCTGCGCCGGCTGCCATCGCAGCGACGGCGCGGGGATCGGCCCGGCGCTGGAAGGGTTGTACAATACCCAGCAGCGCATGGCCGACGGCAGCGTCGTCACCGCCGACGAGGCGTACCTGATCGAGTCGATCCGCAACGCGCCAGCGAAAGTGGTCGAAGGCTACCAGCCGGTGATGCCGGTCTACGGCAACCAGCTCAGCGACGACCAGGTGCGGCAACTGGTCGAATACATCAAATCACTAGGGGACTGAAGCCATGGCGACGACGGCCTTTCCGCAGCGCGGCTACCTGCACGACGACACCCCGGACCTGGGGGCGTGGATCAGGTCGTGGCTGTTTACGGTTGATCATAAACGCATTGCTATTCTGTACCTGCTCGCTATCAACTTCTTCTTTCTGCTGGGCGGGTTGGCGGCCACCTTTGTGCGCCTCGAGCTGATCACCCCCCAGGGCGACCTGATGTCGTCGGACGTGTACAACCGCATGTTCACGCTCCACGGCGTGATCATGATCTTCTTCTTTCTCATCCCGGCCATCCCGGCAGTGCTGGGGAACTTCCTCCTGCCGCTGATGCTCGGCGCGCGCGACCTGGCCTTTCCCCGGCTGAACCTGCTGAGCTGGTACCTGTACATGTTCGGCGGCATCTTCGCCCTCAGCGCGGCGGTGCTAGGCGGCGTGGATACCGGCTGGACGTTCTACACCCCCTTCAGTTCCACCTACTCGAACTCGAACGTCATCCTGACGATCACCGGCGCCTTCATTATGGGTTTTTCATCCATCGCCACAGCGGTGAACTTCATCGCTACCACCCACAAGATGCGCGCGCCGGGGTTGACCTGGTTCCGGCTGCCGTTGTTCGTCTGGGCGATGTACGCCACCAGTCTGGTGATCGTGCTGGCCACGCCGGTAGTGGGCATTGCCCTGCTGCTGGTGGCCATCGAGCGCCTGTGGGGAGTAGGGATCTTCGACCCGGCCCTGGGCGGAGATCCGCTGCTCTTCCAGCATCTCTTCTGGTTCTACTCCCACCCGGCGGTGTACATCATGATCCTGCCGGCCTTCGGGGTGATCTCCGAACTGATCTCGACCTTCTCGCGCAAGCGCATCTTCGGCTACGAGTTTATCGCCTTCTCTAGCATGGCCATCGCCATCCTGGGCTTCCTGGTCTGGGGGCACCACATGTTCGTGAGCAGCCAGTCGGTGTACTCCAGCCTGGTCTTCTCCTTCATTACCATGCTGATCGCCATTCCGTCGGCGATCAAGGTATTCAACTGGACGGCGACGCTCTACAAAGGCTCGATCAGCTACCGCACGCCGATGCTCTACGCTCTGGGCTTCATCGGCCTGTTCGTGCTCGGCGGGCTGACAGGGATCTTCCTCGGCGTGGTGGCGATTGACATTCACGTGACCGACACCTACTTCGTGGTGGCTCACTTCCATTACGTGATGGTCGGCGGCACGATCATGGCCTACCTGGGCGGCATCCATTACTGGTGGCCGAAGATGACCGGCAGGATGTACAATGAAATCTGGGGCGGCATCTCGGCGCTGATCATCTTCGTTGGCTTCAACATGACCTTCTTCCCCCAGTTCGTGCTGGGCTACCTGGGCATGCCGCGCCGGTACCATGTGTACCCTGAGGAGTTCCAGATCCTGCATGTGCTCTCGTCCGCCGGGGCCACGGTGCTGGCAGTAGGGTTCGTGATTCCGATCATCTATCTGCTGCTCTCATTGAAGACCGGGCGGATCGCCGGCAACAATCCCTGGGACGCGACGGGCCTGGAGTGGAAGACCACCTCGCCGCCGCCGACCCACAACTTCGAGGCCATTCCTATCGTAACGACCGAAGCCTACGCCTATCCGCCCGAGGCCGCCGCCCGCGACGCGGCTGAGTGGCGGCCGGGAAGCCCGTTGTAAACAGCGGTGCACAGCCACGAGTAGAGGAGCGCACCTTGGCGACGACACCAACCGCGAAACCGGCGCCGGTCCATGAGCATGGCCACGAGGCTCATGGGCGCGAACTTCTGCACCACTTCGAGAGCGCACAACAGCAGAAGGAGACGGCCACCCTGGGGATGTGGGTCTTCCTGGTGACCGAAATCATGCTGTTCGGCGGGATCTTTATGGCGTATATCGTCTACCGCTGGGCCTTTCCCGATGTGTGGGCCGAGGCGGCGCACCATCTCAACACCCCTCTCGGCGCGGTGAACACGGTGGTGCTGCTGGTCAGTTCGCTGACGGTGGCCCTGGCGGTAAACGCGGCCGAGGAGGGCGACCGGCGGCGCCTGCTGACGATGCTGGGGATCACCCTCCTGCTGGGAGCGACCTTCCTGGTGATCAAGGGCTACGAGTACGGCGAGAAGTTCGCCCACTGCGCCGGGGCGGCCAATCCGGTCGCCTGGGTGACCGGCGGCGCGCGGCTCGAAGAAAAGGAATGTCTGGTGCCCGGACGCAGCTTCATCTTCCCCGAGGCCCACGGCGCCGAGGGCGGCAAGGGCGCTGCAGCCACCCACGGGGCCGAGGCGGGCCACGGGCAGCCCCAGGCTGGCCCTGGCTCGCCCTATCAGTTGTTCTACTTCCTCTACTTCGTCGCCACCGGTCTGCACGCCGTACACATGGTCATCGGGCTGACGATTGTCTCGGTGCTGACTTTTATCTCCTGGCGCGGGGTGATTACGCCAACCTATTTTACTCCCATTGAGGTCGGGGGCCTCTACTGGCACCTGATTGACATTATCTGGGTGTTTCTCTTCCCATTGTTTTATCTGGTGCACTGATGGCAAAGACAAGCACAACTGCCAGCCACGGCCCCCAGGGCGACGGCGTCCACCCGGAGCATGTCCGGCATACCCACATCAGCCGCGGGACGTACTACAAGGTGTTCGGCGCGCTGATGGCGTTGATGGCGCTCACGGTAGGGGCCTGGTGGATCGAGGGGTTCATCGCCCTGCCGCGCCTGCTTGGCGTGGCGATCGCTATGGCCATCGCCATCGCCAAGACAACGCTGATTGTCCTCTACTTTATGCACGTAAAGGTCAGCGAGCGGGCCACGCAGGCCTATGCCGCGGCGGCGTTTATAGGCTTCGCGATTATGGTGATTATTACCATGGTGGATTATTTTGCGCGGGGTTGGCCCCCGCCCCCCGGACCGCTGCCGTGAGATGGGCGGCAAAGGAAGAATTGCGCCGCATCGCCCTGCACCAGGAGGAGCCGTTCTACTGAAACACTGCCAGGATGTCCGCCAGGCGCATGGCGGCGAGGGAGGGCAGGGTCAGATCGGCGGGCGGCAGGGGCAACTGGCGCGTTACCGCGCCCGGTACGGCCACCACCGGGCAACCCGCAGCGCGAGCGGCTAGAATGCCGTTGGCCGAGTCTTCGAGCACCAGACAGGCTTCCGGCGGCAACTTCAGCCCCGCGGCGGCGGAGAGAAACAGCTCCGGGTCGGGCTTGGTGCGCGTCACGTCGTCGGCGGTGCGGATGCAGGCGAAGCGCCGGGCGATCCCCAGCCGCTCCAGCCAGCCCCCGACCCAGCGATAGTCGCTGCTGGAAGCCACCGCACACGGCAATCCCAGCGCCTCGGCCTCGTCGAGCACCTCGATGACGCCGGGCAACAGGCCCTGAGCAGCCCCCATGGCGTCCTTGAGAGCCCGCCGGCGCGCGCGGATGGCGGCGCTCTCGGCGCGCAGCGCGGCGGCGCGGGCAGGGTCGGCGGCCCCGACCAGACCAATCAGGTGCTCGAGGGCGTCGAAACCGTGGCGCGTGCCCAGCGTCGCCGACCACTCCTGCAATCCCAGATCGAACCCGTATTCGGCATATATGCGCCGCCAGCTCTCCAGCGCCGGAGTTTCGGTGTCAACGATCAGTCCATCAAAATCGAAGATCAGGGCGCGTATCATACCAGTGCTGCCAGTTCACGTTGGCCAGGGGGAGGCGATCCTTCCCACAGTCGTCCAGGTCAGTAAGGCCGAAGCACCGGCTGCGCCAATACTTCGGCCCAACGAGCGTAACCCGGCCTCCCCGCGCCCCTCCCCGACCCGCAATCTACCATGATGTTGCTTCTACTGCCTCCACGAACTGCACCGCCCCGTCACGCAGATGGACGATGCGGTCGGCATAGCGAGCCACGCTCATATCGTGGGTGACGAGAAGCAGGGTCAGGCCCTCGTCGCGTACCAGGCTCCGTAGGAGGGCCATAATCTCGCCGCCGGTGCGGCTGTCGAGGTTGCCGGTGGGTTCATCGGCCAGGATCAGCCGCGGGTGGTTGGCCAGAGCGCGGGCGATGGCGACCCGTTGTTGCTCACCGCCGCTTAACTCGGCGGGCCGGTGGTTGGCGCGGTGGCCGAGGCCGAGTTGCTCCAGCAGGGCCATCGCCCGCGCCCGCCGGCGTTCGGGCGACACACCGGCAAGCATCAGCGGGACGGCAACGTTCTCCCAGGCGGTCTTGACGGGCAGCAGGTTGAAACTCTGGAACACGAAGCCGAGCGTATCGCGACGGTAGCGTACCAGTTCCTGATCGCTGCTGCGGCCCAGCTCGATCCCGTTGACCCAGATCTCGCCGCCAGTGGGGCGTACCAGACCGCCGATCAGGTGCAGCAGGGTGCTCTTGCCGCTGCCGCTGGGGCCAACCAGGGCCACGAACTCGCCGGGGGCCACCTGGAGATCCACGCCCCGCAGCGCGTCAACGTAGGTTTTGCCCATCTGGTAGCGGCGGGCAAGAGCAATGGCGCGGATGAGGGTCGCGGTCATAGGTCGGCGATGCTGGATTGCCCTAGCGCAGGCTCTCGGCAATCTTCAGCGCCTCATCGGGGCCGACGGCCCCGGCGACGACGTAGCGCAGACCACCTTCTTCCCAGCGCAGCAGGCTGCCCCGGCCGTCGGCGCCGACGATCAGGGCGCCGGACACGCCACGCACCGTCACGGCGCGCATCTGGCTACCGGCGGGCGGCGCCTGGTCGCGGCCGATCTCCTCGCTGCTCTGCACCACGCTCACACTGCCGCCAGCGCCGGCGTAGTTGAGGATCACGGCATCGGGGCCGACGAGACGCACCTCGACCAGCGCCATCCCGGCGGGCAGGTAGCCCGGCTCGCGCAGGGGGAAGCTGACCGCGGCGCGGGCCTCGTCGAGCGAAGCGACGCTGGACTTCGCCCGCGCGGCCAGATCCTCGGCGCGCACCACAGTAGCGCCGGGGGGCGGGGTGAAGCGGAACAGGTCGGCGCTCAGGCCGGTGTTGGTTTCGAGGCGCAGGGCCTCGATGCTGCCGCGCCCGAAGTCGCTGGCGTCGAAAGTGGCCTTGAGTGGCAGCGCCAGTTCCGCATCCACCCACATAAAGCCTTCAACCAGGCCATCGAGACCAAGCTGCTCGCGCGTGGCCGGCCGGGGAGTGACCTTGACCTTCCAGGTGTTCTTGCCGGCCACCACTTCGGCGCCGAGCACCTCAAGTTGCACCGCGTCAAGCCCCTGGGCGATCAGGTCCTGGAGCATCGTCGCAGGACCGGCGGGCGCGGCAGCGGCCTCGCGCATCTGGCTGGCAGCGCCGGTGATCACGGTGTTCTCGGCGGGGTTGTAGAGCCAGAAGGTCTCGCCGTCACTGACCATAAGCGAACCGACCAGTCCGGCCTCACTGGCCTCGCGCACCTCCGTCCGCGCGCGATAGACAGGCTTACCGGCAGCATCGTTCGCACCGGTCTTCTGCATCCAGCTATCCACCACCATCCGGCCGGAGCGGTCGGGGGTGGTGAGATCGAAGACCACCGTGGCGCGGGCATCGTCGGTAGCGGCGCGGGCCGCCTCCATGCGCTCAACAATCTCCTCCGCTGTGGGCAAACGTTGCCCGCAGGCGGCGAGCAGCAGCGCGCTGAGGAGCCCGATCAGCAGCAGTAGTGAACGTCGCATCGTGTTCCTGCCGTTCCAGGTTATGCGTGTAGAGTTGGCAAACAAGAAAGCCTGGCATCTTTATCATCACACAGTTTACTGTACCACGTTTCGGGCGACGAGATCCAGTCATTGGGTTGAGCGGGATGTCGCAAAGTCTCCGAGGCTTGCCTCACCCCCCCGCCGGAGGCGGACGGTGTGGGGCAACTCGGTTTCCCTATATCAACCAGACCAGGACCCGTGACCGATGGCGACCAGGGGCGAAAGCCTCTACAATACGGCGATGAAGCGACCGGTTAACTCCCGGACTGAACAGGCCATACTTATGTCACAGGCTTCTACAGAAAGCGCGGCGCAGACTCCTGCCGCGCCGCCAGGGTTGATCATCCGCGAGTTTAGCGGCAGCGAGGCAGACTACGCCGCCGCCGTGGCCGTGTGTAACGCGGCCTTTCCCGAATATCCCGAATCGGTCGAGGAGTGGAAGGAGCATGACCAGAGGCAACCGCCGCATCTCAAGTGCCGCCGCTGGCTCGCTGAAACTGAGGGTGAGGCGGTGGGCTTTGCCAGTTACGATCAGCCAGAGACGATGTACCACCCACGGCTGTTCACCTTCTTCGCGGCGGTGCGCCCGGAGCGGCAGGGCCAGGGCGTTGGCCGGGCGCTGTACGCGACGGTCACGGCGGCCCTGGCGCCCCTCGACCCGCTACGCATTCGCGCCCACTGCCGTAGCGACTATGCCCGCTCCATGCGCTTCCTGACCGAGCGGGGGTTCGTCGAAGATCGGCGCGAGTGGGAATCACGCCTCGCGGTGGCGGGATTTGATCCAGCCCCCTTCGCCGGTCACGTTGAGCGAGTGCTCGCCAGCGGGATCCGTATCGTCACCCTGCGCGAGTTAATCGAAGGCGATCCGGAGCATCGTCGCAAGCTCTACGACCTGGACGTGACCCTGGCCCGGGACGTTCCTTCGCCAGAACCGTTCACCGCGCCTTCTCCAGAGAGTTTTGAGCGCTATGTCTTCGAGAATCGCGATCTCCTGCCTGAGGGCTTTTTCGTGGCCATAGACGGGCAGCGCTACGTCGGGTTGAGTGCGCTGTGGAAGAGTGAAAAGGAACCTGATACGCTCTACACCGGCCTCACCGGGGTGCGCCGCGAGTACCGGCGGCGCGGCATCGCTCTGGCGCTGAAACTGTGCGCCATCGAGTACGCCCGCCGTCACGGAATCCAGACGCTCAAGACCTGGAACGAATCGAGTAACCAGGGAATGCTCAGCATCAACGAGGCTCTTGGCTTCGTGAAGCAGCCGGCCTGGGTGAGTTTTGTGAAACGCCTGCAATCCGAGGCATAGAAAGCCCTCCTGGGAGAACCGGGAGGGTTTCGCCGACCCAGACTCTCTAGAAGGGGAAAGGTGGCGCAATGGCATTGCCCCTGCTGCGCCTGGAAGGCTCTCCCTACCACCAGGGCCTGACCCACGGGAAGGCCCTGCGCAGGCGGATCGAGCACAATCTGCGCCTCTACTTCGCGCGCTTCGAGCGCGAGTTGAAGTTGACCCGCGCCGAGGCGTTGCGCCGTGCTGCGCGCTACGCCGCGGCCATCGCCGACCAGAGTCCGGACTACCACGCCGGGATGCGGGGCATCGCCGATGGCGCCAGGGTTGATCTCGCAGCTATCGCGGCGCTGAACGCGCGCTACGAACTGTTCTACGACGCATTCGTCGAACGGCCTCTGCCAGAGGGGTGTACGACCTTCGCCCTGGCGCCCGAGGCCACCGTAGAAGGGCATCTGCTGCTGGGTGAGAACTGGGACTGGATCGCCGGCGTGCAGGGCGCCCTGATCCACACGGTCGAGCCAGACCGTCCGCAGAGCCTGGCTTTCACCGAGGCGGGCATCTTTGGCGGTAAGATCGGTCTGAACGCGGCAGGGCTGGGGCTGGCGATTAACGGCCTGACCAGCCACGACGACGACTGGAGGCGCCTGCGCCGGCCTTTTCACGTGCGCTGGTACGAGGCGCTGCGCGCGCGGGACCTGGATGCCGCCGCGCGAGCCGTCGCCAGCGAGGAGCGCTCCTGCTCCGCGAACGTTCTACTGGCCCAGGTCCCCGACCGGGTGATGAACCTGGAACTGGGGCCGCGAGGCGTTCACGTGAGCGGTTGTACGCATGGCTGCCTGGTGCACGCCAACCACTTCCTGCACGCCGAGGCCGTTGGCGTTACCGAGCGCAATGTGGAAAAGAATCCCCACTCGTGGCGGCGCCAGGCGCGTCTGGAGCGCCTGCTCGCCGCGCGGCCCCTGGCCCTGGGTGATGTGCAGGCGGCGTTGCGCGACCACGAGGGTTACCCTTACTCGATCTGTTTTCATATTGACCCGAACGAACCTCCCGAAGAACATTATGAGAGCGTGGTTTCGGTAATTATGGATCTGCACGCTTGCGCGCTCTTCATGACCGATGGCCCGCCGTGCCAGGGAACGTATACGCGCTATGCGCTGGCGGTTGGCTCGGATGAGGTATGATAGGGTTGCAGGTGAATGTGCATTGTCTGGGTCCTCACCCTACCCCGCCTCGCTGCGCTCGGCGCCCCTTCTCTCTCCACCGGTAGTGGAGAGGGAGGGGGCCGGGGGGAGGGTGAGGAACAGCGCCCCGCGCTTATGAGAGAGGGACGGGGAACCCTGGTTTTCCTGCTTGCCTGCCAGATCGACAACCCGGTTATCGGATCAACACCCTATGTGGCTCATCGTCGGCCTGGGCAACCCGGGCGAACGCTATGCGCGAACGCGCCACAACATCGGCTTCGAGGCCCTCGACGTCCTCGCCCGGCGGCACGGTCTGGAGTTTCGGGGAAAACAGGCCAGAAGCCTGGTCGCCGAGGGGACCATCGCCGGGCAACGGGTGGCCCTGGCCAAGCCACAGACCTTCATGAACCTGAGCGGCCAGGCGGTGTCGGCGCTGCGCAACTGGTACAAAATTGACCCGGCGCGCGAACTGCTGGTGATCTACGACGATCTGGATCTGCCTTTTGCGAAGCTGCGTCTGCGCGAGCGCGGAAGCGCGGGCACCCACAACGGCATGCGCTCAATCGTGCAGCAACTGGGGAACGGCGAGTTCCCTCGCCTGCGCGTGGGCATTGGCCAGCCCCCGGGAAAGATGGACCCGGCGGCCTACGTGCTGTCACGCTTCTCGCGGGAAGAGGAGGAGGCCCTGCCGGCGCTGCTCGACACCGTCGCTGATGCAGTGGAAGTGGTGCTGCGCGAGGGGCTGGTCGCGGCGATGAACCGCTACAATCCGGGGTAGCGCGCGGCGCTCTAACGTGCAACATGATGAAGGTGGTGCAGGCAACCCTGAGGGTTGCCTGCACTGTTTTGTTGCCCGGAGATCATGTTTCCGGAACACCCTGCGAGGAGGATGAATCGGCCACTGTCGATCTGGGCGCCGCCTCGCTCAGGGCCTCGATCGACGCGGCGCCCATCAGACGCGCCAGCCAGCGTGTCTCCTCGTAGCTGTCGAGGATCACCGTGACCAACACCGTGATGGGCATGGAGAGGAAGGTGCCCGGCGGCCCGAGGAGCCAGGTCCAGAAGAAGAACGAAAGGAATACCACCGCTGGCGAGAGGCGCAACTGGTGGCCAATGAGCGCCGGGGCCACCAGGTTCTCGAAGGCGGTGTTGACCAGGGTAACCGCCAGGATCACCAGACCAGCGCGCAGGAAGCCATGCTCGGCAAGGGCGAGCAGCACTGCGGGCACCATAGCAATGGGGATGCCGATGTAGGGAATGAAGCCAAACACAAAGATCAGGATGCCCCAGAGGATGGCGAACGGCACTTCCAGGAATATCAACCCTATGGTCGATCCGATTCCAACCGCAAGATTAATGTAGGTGCGAATGACAAAGTAGCGCACCACGCTCCCGCCAAAAGACGTCAGGCTATGCAGCAGTTGACTATTCTCACCCAGGGCGTGTTGAAATCGGCGCCTGAAGAGGGGCAGTTCCACCAGGAAGAAGATCACCAGCACGACGACCAGCAGGGCGTTGCCGAGCACGTTTCCTATGCCGGTAAGAATGAAGCCCAACACACTTGTCAGGTTGGCGCTATTGAGCAAGCCGAAGAGTTGAAGGTCGCCTTCGATCAAACCGTGACCGGCGAGCCAGGCCCGCAGGGCGCGTTCCTGCTCGGCCAGCAACGACTGGTAGACCGACAGCCGGGCAGTGGCCCGGCTGACAGAGATGCCAATCAGCGATCCGAGGAAACCCGCGGTAGTCAGAAAGCCGCCGATCATGATCAGCAGGGCGACCCAGGCTGGCAGGCCGCGCCGTTGCAGCCAGAGGTAGATCGGGTTGCACAGGAGGGTGATCACCAGGGCCAGCAGCACCGGATTGAGGATCGGCGCCGCCAGACGCATCGCGCCAAGCAGCACCACCACCGCCGCTATGATCAGCAACGGTTTGAGGATCGTGGTTGATTCGCGGGAAGAATCGCCCATCGCTGTCTCTTCATCGCAGGGCCATCAGGCGGTTGCCGTGCGGCAATGGCCGCGCGGCGCCAGCGCGTCGCCCGCCGGGAGGCGCGCATGCATAGTATAGCACGGCGCCCCTGCCGGGGCGGGCCACGCTACAGGGCGGTTGCAACTTTCGCCTCCGGCGGGGGGCGGCTACGCCGCCTGGTACGATCATGTTTCGTTAGTTTTGGCGGCGACGCCGCCAAAACTAACGAAACATGAAGTAAGAAAACTGCTTCGGCAGGTATCGGTCAGAAGGTATGCGCGCTTTCAACCAAAAGACGGAGGGTTGGATCACGCGGATGAACTACAATGGACACATAATCGCAAGTTGACGCGGCGATCTACGCAGAGAAGTATTTCAACATCAATCGCGCAGCTATTATTTGTGATGGCGTCAACAATGTCTGCGAAAGGAACGTGAGCGATGGCTGCCGTATTCTCCCGCCCGTCCATCACTAACCCGACCATCCGCAGTGCGACCCGCGCCTCGGCGGCCCTGGTCTGGCTGGCGGCGCTCAGCGGCGTGCTGGCCCTGACGACTTCCCTCGCCGGTCTGCTCTGGCCGGGCGCCGGTGAACCCATTCCCTTCAAAACCGTGCGCGGCGAGACCGTGCTGCTCTACGGGCAGGGGCTCTACCGCTACGATACGCTCTTCAGCGCCGGGGCCTTTAAGGGGAGCGATCTCCTGGTGCTGTTCGGCGTGCTGCCGCTGCTGATCGTGGGCCTGGTTGGCTACCGCCGCGGCTCGTTGCGCGCAACCTTCCTGCTCGCCGGCGCCCTCAGCTACCTCCTCTACAACGGCGCCTCGATGGCCTTCAGCGCGGCGCTGAACCCCCTGTTTCTGGTTTATGTCGCGCTCTTCTCAAGCAGCATCTTTGCCTTCGTCCTCGCGCTGACCGTCATCGACCGCGCGGAGCTCCCGGCCCACATCGGGCCAGGCCTGCCGCACCGCGCCGCTGCCGCTATCCTCTTCCTGGCGGGGCCAGGCACGGCGCTGCTCTGGCTGAGCGACATAGTCGGCCCGCTGCTGGAGGGCAGGGCGCCGGTCGGCCTGGGGAGCTACACTACCCTCTTCACCTACGGCCTCGACATTGGGCTGATTGCCCCGGCGGCGACGCTGGCGGGCATCCTGCTGTTGCGCCGCGACCCGCTCGGCTACGTGCTCGGGGTCCCCATCCTCGTGCTCTGCGCCCTGATCGGCCCGATGGTCATCCTGCAAACGGTAATGCAACTACGGTTGGGCGTCGAGTTCATCATGATGCAATTCGTGGTGCTCATCATTGGCGGCTTCGTGGCGATGAGCCTGCTCGCCGCTGGCGTGACCGTCGCCGTCTTCCGGCAGATCAGTGATCGCCGTCAGAGCATAGCTCGTTGACGCAAAGTGACGCATCCGGCAAGTCATTTGTCATGCTGAGCGCAGCACCTGCCCTGAGCATAGCCGAAGGGGAAGCATCTCGACCGGGACCCTTCGCTGCGCTCAGGGTGACACGGAACGTGCCGGATGCGTCACAAAGGCGCCAGGAGGTGCATGATCAACGCTTATGGAGTTGACAGGCAGCTTCAGGTGAAGCGCCAGGCCCGGCCAGCGCCCGCCGAGGCTTGAGCATAGCTGTAGTTGTCCGGGGCCTGTCTCAGGCAACGGCGGATGCCCCGGAACGCTGCGCCCGACGGGCGCAGCAGCTCTAGAGCGTTTCACGAAAAGGTTGACCCGTAACGATGGCGGCGCAGGCGCAGCAACCTACACCGCTCAATGTCCTCAGCGGATCAAGCATTCCGGTCAGTGCTCTAGTTCATCACCAGGGCTTCGCCCCGGGGAGGCCGCGCCGCACAACACCTCGACAAAAACGGATATACTTGGGAGGATTTCGCCTCAAGACGAGACTTCGTCTCGCCTGGGAGGACGGGGCCTGCGGCCCCGCACGATCTCCCTTCCGGCGCGGCGCCGCGCGGCGGCGCCGGAACATGTCGAATCATCCAGGGGCGCATCTATGGATACCATCGCTTCCTTCCGCGACCGACTGGGTGATCCGCGGCGCTTTCTGCTTCTCTACGGGGCCACACCGCCCCGCGCCGACGCTTCACCCGAGCGGAGCGCCGAACTGGCCGAGCGGCTGGCGGCGCGCCTGGGGCATCTGCCGCTCGACGGGGTGGTTGTGTATGATGTGCAGGATGAAAGCGGCCGCACCAGCGAGCCGCGACCGTTCCCTTTTTTCCCTGCCAGCGACCCGCGGGCGCATGCCTGCCGGCTTCAGGCGCTGACCGGTCTGCCCGCCATCAGTTACAAGTGTGTGACGGCGTTCGATGAGGGCGGCTGGCTGGCCTGGCTCGATGAAACAGTACAACATTACCAGGTCGCCGCCCTCTCCCTGGTCGGCGCGGCGACTCCCACGCCCCCGCCCGGCGCTCTGGCGGTTGACCGGGCGCTGCGCCTGGCGAAGCGCTTGCCCGGCGCGCCGCCACTGGGCGGCGTGGTGATTGCCGAGCGCCACTCGCCGGCCTACGATGAGAGTCAGCGGCTGTTGCACAAAGCCGCCGCCGGGTGCGACTACTTCATCTCCCAGATCGTCTACCAGAGCGAGCCGACGATCCGGCTGTTGCGCGATTACCTCGCCGCCTGCGCCCGCGAGGGAGTGGCGCCAAAGCGCATTGTACTGACCTTCGCACCCTGTGGCCGCCCAAAAACGGCGGAGTTCCTCCGCTGGCTGGGGGTGGCGATGGCCCCCGAAACGGAACGCACCATTCTTGCCGACCCGGCCCCCTTCCGGCGTTCCATCCAGATCTGCTGCGACCACCTGCGGGCCATTCTGGAGCAGGACGTCACCCAATGCCTGCCCCTGGGGATCAACGTCGAAAGCGTCTCGAACCACCCCGATGAGATGGCAGCGGCGCTGGAGTTGCTCGCCGCGCTGCGCGAGGTGGCGACGCGTTACCGCGCCGTGTAGCCTCCATCCACCACCAGGGCATGGCCGGTGACAAACGAGGCGGCATCGGAGCACAGATAGAGCACCGCTCCGGCGATCTCCTCGGGGCGGCCCAGGCGATTGATCGGGTGCAGGCCCTCAATCAGTGCGCGCCGGTCGGGGTCGCCGGTTATGCCCACGCGGTCGAGCATGGGCGTCTCGACAAAACCCGGGCAGACGGCATTGACCCGAATGCCACGGGCGGCAAACTCGATCGCGGCGACCTTCGTCAATCCGATCACGCCGTGCTTGGCGGCCACATAGGCCGCGGCGCCGGCAAAACCGACCAGCCCCAGCACCGAGGCGATGTTGACGATGACGCCGCCGCTGGCGCGCATGGCCGCCAGCTCGGCGCGCATGCAGTAGAAAACGCCGCTCAGGTTAATGGCGATGGTGCGCTCCCAGGTCTCGACCGGCAGGCGCGCGGCGCTCTCCTGGGAAGCTTCGATGCCGGCATTGTTGACCGCGCAGTCGAGACGCCCCAGGCGCGCTACCGCCTCGCGCACCAGCGCCTCGGCCTCCTCGGAGCGCGAGACGTCGCAGCGCATGGCATAGGCCTCGCCTCCGATGGCGGCGACCTGCCGGGCCGACTCCTCTGCCGCGTCAAGATCGAGATCGCCGAGCATCAGGCGGGCGCCGGACCGGGCGAAGGCCAGGGCCGTCGCGCGCCCGATGCCGCCGCCGCCGCCGGTGATCAGGACAGCTTTGTCGCGTAGTTCTTCCATCAGTTGTCCTTGTAGCAATAATGAGGGGAACTGGATATCACCACGGGGCGCAACCCTCCGGGTTGCGCCCCGAGAAAAGCCGAAGCTGGCTTCCTGATGACTCAAAGCGGCGGGAACTCCCGCAGTTGCTGTTGCGGGTCCACACAGACCACATCCACCTCGGCTTCGACCAGCACTTCGCCCCGGCACTCGATGCGCTGCGAGAAGCGCCCGCGATAGGCGGAGGTGCGCTGAAAGGTGGAGACCACCTCCACAATGTCGCCCAGGGAGGCCGAGCGCCGGAAGCGCATCTGTACCTCGTAGACCACGAAGTAGTATCCGTCCCGGTTCCAATCCTGGATCGGCCGCCCGCGCGAGCCGACATACTCCGTTCTTCCCCGCTCCAGATACTTCAGGTAGTTGGCGTAATAGACGACCCCGAGGCTGTCCGTGTCTTCGTAGTAGACCTTGTAGCCTACGCGGTGCTCCATGGGGTTTCCCCTCTCATCTCAACTGGCGGGCCGGTGATCACGTGGTATGCTCCAGATCGGGCTGCATCATACGGTTACACGTTCCTGCCGTCAATGGCCGAGGCTGATGCAAGGTCCGCCTCCGAAAGCGAAGGTTGGAGCGGCTATGCCGCCCGAAAAGGTATTTTTTGCTGGTTCTGGCGGCTACGACGCCAGAACCAACAAACCCCGGAGGGTGGAGCCGGCCCCGGCGACTCTGGATCAGCCTTGCGTCAAAGAGCCTGATATTGCCGCATCGGGCTTGCGGTACAATATAAATAGAATACTTGAACCAGGAGAACCGCTAATGGCCCTGAAACGCCAGCGTCCTCGGCGACGACCAGTTATTCCACCGCAGGGGTATGGCGAGCCGCAGTCAACCAATCCTGCCCTGCGGGCCGCCGTGCTTCAGCTCGTGGAGAAGCAACTTACCACCGGCAACCCGCCCGAGACCCGGCGAACCCTGGAGCGTCTGGTCTCGATGGGATACAGTCCCGAAGGGGCGATCAATCTGATTGCCACGGCAGTGACGAGCGAGATCTTCGAGGTCATGGCGCGGGGCGAAGCCTACGACGCCGAGCGCTACCGGGCGGCCCTGGCCCGCCTGCCCCGCCTCCCCGGCAGCGACGAGGACGATAGTGACAGTGCAGATTGAGGTGGGATACAGCGCCCGCCCGGCGACCCGGAATGGTCGCTGTTGAAAACCTTTCTGACGCTACTATGGCTAATCCTCTGGTCCCCGCCATTCGCAACCTGTTCCTGGAACGTCCAGCCCGCAAGCGGGACTACGCTTACTTCGCCGGCAGGCTCGAAGCCAGCGGCAAGGAGCTTGAGGCGCGTTTTGCCGCCGCCGCCGACAGCCCCGAAAACCGCCGCCAGTTGCGCCATATCGTCGGTCTGGAACGCTGGGGCCAGCGTCGCCTGCGCACGGCCCTCGGCGAACCGCCGGTGCAGGATGAGATGGACCGGTACGCGCCGCCTGGCGGCCAGAGCCTCCTTGACTTGCGAGCGGCCTTCGCCGCCACTCGCCGCGAGACGGTGGTGCTGATACGGCAGCTTGAGACCCGTGGCGTGCCCCCCGACTGGGTCATCCCCCACAACGAGTACGGCCCGCTGACCCTGCGAGCCTGGCTGCACTACCTCGATCTGCACGCTCGTCTTGAGGGCAAGCGGATCAAGCCCGCACGCCGATGAGCGCTCGCATCCTCCAGCGGCGCGCCACGGCGCTGATCATGGCCGCGCTGTTCGCCCTGGCGCTGGCGTTGCGCTGCTGGGCATCGGGGTGGGGCCTGCCGTATGTCGAGCACCCCGACGAACCCGCCGTACTCGAACCGGCGGTGCGCATGGTCCAGGAGGGCAGCGCCAATCCGGGCAAGTTCCTCTACCCTTCCCTGCACTATTACATGCTCGCAGCGGTAGTGCGCGCCCACGCCGCCTGGGGCGTCGCCCGGGGCCTGTACTCTTCGCTTGCTGACCTGCCGGCCAGGACCTACCTGTACACCACTGCGCCGGAGCTGTACGTCTGGGGGCGGGCATTGACGGCCGCGCTTGGCGCGCTCACCGTTCCGCTGCTCTACCTGCTTGGCCGGCGCATGTTCAACTGGCGCGCGGGGTTGCTCGCAGCGCTGGCCCTGGCGCTGAGCGCCTACCATGTGGAGCATAGTCACTTCATTACCACTGATGTGCCCACGGGCGTCTGGGTGACGCTGGCGTTGCTCGGGGCATGGGGCGTGGCGACAGGCGGCCGCTGGCGCGCCTACCTGCTGGCGGGGGCGGCCACGGGCCTTGCCGCAGGCACGAAGTACAACGCCGGGGTGATCGGTCTGGCGCTGGGGGCGGCAGCGGCGATCTACGTGGTTGCCGCCTGGCGCGAGGGGAAACAGGGCGCTGTCTGGCGTCTGGCCGCCCTCCACGGCGCGCGCCTGCTGGCCGCAGGGGCGCTGGCCATCCTGGTCTTTCTGCTGACCACGCCCTTCGCCATCCTCGACTTCGCCGCCTTCCGGCGCGACATGCTGATCAACGCGCAGCACTACGCCAGCGGCAGCCACGGCGATTTCATCGGGCGCTGGCGCCTCGATGGCTACCTGGCCTTCTTCTGGCGCGACGGGCTAACCTGGCCCGCGGCCGTGCTGCTGCTCGCCGGCCTGCCGCTGCTGGCCCGTCGCGCGCCGCGGCAACTGGCCATTCTGGGTGTGGCCGTGCTGGCCGGGGGCGGCTTGCTGCTGACCCAGGCGGTCAACTTCAACCGCAACACCCTGCCGCTGTTTCCGCCGCTGTTCCTGCTGGCGGCGGCGGCGACCGTCGCCCTGGCCGAGGCGCTGGGCCGGCTGCTGGCGCGCGGCGCGGGCGTCAGCGGGCCGCAGGTGATTGACATCCGCCCCGATGGGGCGCCTTCAACCGCCGAGGTGCACCGGGAGCGGGTGGGCTGGCGGGCAGGCACGGTCATCGCCGTCGCGCTGGGAGCGCTGCTCCTCAGCCCGCATGCGCTTGAAACGCGCTGGCTGCTGAACTACTGGAGCAAACCCCACACCCTGGTGGCCGCCGCCGAGACCCTGCGCGCCCAACCCCGCGGCATGCTCGCCGCTGTCGAGGCCAACCCCGTGCAGTGGGCGGGCGATCCGGCGGTGACGCCGGTGCGCTGGCTGGGAACGTATGCGCCTGACTGGTACCGCGCCCGCGGCTACCGCTACCTGCTGGTGAACAGCGAACGCTACGACCTCGCTGATCGCCCGGCCTACGAGCGCCTGGTGCGGGGCGCCCCGGCCATCCTGGAGATGCCTGATCGCTCGCTGGGCCTGCAACCGGGACCGGGCGGCGCGCTGCTCGATCTGGGGGAGCATGCCGAGATGATCCCCTTCGTGCGGCGACCCGCCCGCTTTGGCGGCCTGATTGACCTGCTGGGCTACGAACTCGCCCCCGGCGAACCGCGCAGTCGCATCACGCCGCTAGAAGGGGCCGACGCGCGCGCCGTGCCCGCGGGCGCCCCCGTGCAGATCAACCTCTACTGGCGCGCCCTGGCCTCGCTCGACCGCGATTACACCCTCTTCGTGCACGTCTACGACGCGGGCGGGCGGCGGGTGGCTCAGCGCGACCTGCCCCTGCGCTACGAGGATTACCCGACCAGCCGCTGGCAACCCGGCGAACTGGTGATTGACCGGGCCGACATGCCCCTGCCGGCCCTGCCCCCCGGCCCCTACCGGCTGCTCGTGGGCCTCTACGACGCCGCAACGGGCGCGCCGCTCCCCACGGAAACCGGCGCGCCTGTCGAATTGACCACGCTCATGGTTGGTTCGTAGGAGCTCCGCCGCTGCAAAAACTCCTTGCCGTCTGGAGGGCGGCGCCCTCCAGACGGCAAGGAAGAACCTCACGCCTTCAACTCGCGCTTGAGGATCTTGCCGGTGGCGGTCTTGGGCAGGCTCTCGCGGATCTCGACGCTGCGCGGGTACTTGTAGGCGGCCAGGCGCTCCTTGCAGTAGTCAATCAACTCCTGCTCGGTGGCGCTGTGGCCGGGTTTGAAGGCCACCACCGCCTTGACCTCCTCGCCCAGGGCCGGGTCGGGCACGCCGATCACCGCCGCCTCGGCCACCGCCGGGTGGGCGTAGAGCACCTCTTCGATCTCGCGCGGGTAGACGTTGAAGCCGCCGCGGATGATCATATCCTTCACCCGGTCAACGATGTAGAAGTAGCCGTCCTCATCCTGGCGCGCCAGGTCGCCGGTGTGGAACCAGCCGTTGCGGATAGCCTCGGCAGTGGCCTCGGGGCGCTTGTAGTAGCCCTTCATCACGTTATGGCCGCGGATGACGATCTCGCCCAGCTCACCAGTGGGCACGGGCTGGCCCTCCGGGTTGACCACCGCCATCTGCACGCCCCAGATGGGCGTGCCGATGCTGCCGGGTTTGGTGGGCCGGTCGAGGTGGTTGAACGAGGCCACGGGCGAGGTTTCGGAGAGGCCGTAGCCCTCCAGGATGGTCACGTTGTACTTCTGATTGAAGGCGTGCAGCACCTCCACGGGCATCGCCGAACCACCCGACACGCAGCGCCGCAGCGAGGACATATCGAACTGCGCCGCCTCCGGGTGGTGCAGCAGGTAGAAGTACATCGTGGGCACACCAGCGAACACCGTCACCCGGTCGCGCTGGATGATCTCGGCGGCCTTGACCGGCTCGAAGCGCGGCAGCATGGTCATCGTCGCTCCGAGGAACAGGCTCACGTTCATCACACAGGTCTGGCCGAAGGAGTGGAAGAGCGGCAGCGTCGCGAGAAACACGTCTTCTTTGACCACGCCGAGCAGCTTCTCGGCGCAGATCATGGCGTTGAAAAACATGTTGAAGTGCGACAGTTCGGCGCCCTTGGGCCGGCCGGTGGTGCCCGAGGTGTAGAGGATCACCGCAGTGTCGTCGGAGCGGGTTTGCACCGTGTCGAAGACCGGCGCGTGCTCGGCCATGATCTGGTTGAAGCTGATCGCCCCTTCGGGCAGGGCCTCGCTGCTGCCAGGGGCCTGCACCACGATCAGATGGTGGCAGGTCTCGGTTTTGCGGAAGCCCGGGCCGGCCTCGGGCAGAAAGCCCTCCCAGGTGATCAGCGCCACCGAGTCGCTGTCCTCAAGGTGGTACTGCACTTCATTCTGTTTGAAGAGCACATTCAGCGGCACTACCGTGGCGCCGGCCTTGAGGATGCCGTAGTAACAGATGGGGAAATGGGGCGTGTTCGGCATCATCAGGGCGACCTTGTCGCCCGGTTGAACGCCCAGCTTCACCAGGGCATTGGCCACCTTGTTGGCGGCCCCGTTCACCTCCGCGTAGCGCAGCTTGTAATCGTCCAGGATCACCGCGAGCTTGCCGGGGTCCTGGCGTGCGCTTTGCTCCAGCAGCAGAGCGAGGTTCAGCATCGAACGCTCCTTTCTTACGCAGTGGTCTCGGATTACGGAGATACGGCACGCGAAGATAGTGTTCGGAGGGGCCTGCGGCCCCTCCGAACCTTGCCGCGCATACATACTATCATACCAGACGGCCCGGCGGCTATGTCGCGCGCCACTGGTGTGAAAACAGGGCTGATGCAAACCACTACGCCAGGGCGCGCAGGGCCTCCAGGAGGACGGCGCTCTGCTCCGGCGTGCCGATGCTGATACGGATGTAGTCGCGCAACAGGGATGTGTGGTAGTAGCGCACCAGGATGCCTTGCTGTTCCAGGGCCAGTTTCACCTCGCGGGCCGAGCGGCCCTCCACCCGGCAGAGGATGAAATTCGCCGCGCTGGACAGGGGCCGCAGGTAGGGAAGGTCGGCCAGCAGCGGCTGCAGCCGCTCGCGCTCGGCTACGATGCGAGCCACGTTTCCCATCAGGTAGGCGCGATCCTCCAGCGAGGCGATTGCAGCGACCTGGGCCGCCACGCTCACATTGTAGGGCTGCTTGATCTTCCAGAGTTGCTCGGCAAGCCACTCGGGCAGCAGCCCGTACCCCACGCGCAGGCCCGCCAGCCCCGCCCACTTGCTAAAGGTGCGCAGCACTGCCAGGTTTTCGTAGCGCCCCACCCAGGCGCCAAAGCCCTGCCCGACTCCGGCGAACTCGACGTAGGCTTCGTCCACCACTACCAGCAGCGGCAGGCGCAGCAGGCGCTCCAGGTGCTCGGGCGGCAGCAGGTTGCCGGTAGGGTTATTGGGCGAGGTCAGGAACAGGACGCGGGCCTCGCTGGCGCGGGCCGCTTGCTCGATGCCCTCCAGGTCGAGGCTGAAATCGGCGCGACGGGGCACGTCCACCACGCGCCCGCCGCAGACCCCCGTGTCGAAGCTGTACATGCCAAAGGTCGGCTGGCAGTCAATCACGGCGGCGCCGGGGGTCAGGCAGAGGCGCAGGATGAGGTCAATCAACTCGTCGGCGCCCGCCCCGCAGAGGATGCGCTCGACCGGCTGGCCGGCATACGCGCTGAGGGCCGCGCGCAGCCGGGTGTGGCCGGGATCGGGGTAGATGTGCAGGAAGGGCTCGCGCGCCAGGGCTTCCAGCGCCCGTGGCGAGGGGCCGTAGGGGTTCTCGTTGGCATCGAGCTTCACCAGACGCTCGACGGGCAGGTTCAGCCGCGCCGCCAGCACCTCCAGCGGCAGGATGGGGGTGTACGGCTCCAGATCGGCGATCTCGGCGCGGATCAGATTGGCGGGAAAGAACATGGGTTCAGGTTAGCTCTGGTTTCGCAGGTTTATAGTGACGCCGCATTCTGCCCTCCTCCCCGCCTCCCCCCGCCGGGGGGAGGGGCCCGGTTTTCTCTCACGGCGTGGGAGGGTCAGGGCTCTCAGGTGTAGGGTTTTTCGGGCGCATCCTCGCGTCGCGTTCGCCATCCGGGGCATTGGGGCGCCCAACGTCCCCCTCTCCACCTACGGTGGAGAGGGGGGCGGGGGGTGAGGATCACAAGCGCATTGGAATACCGAAAACCCCTGCTCGCCCAACAAAATTCCACCCCTGAGAGGGTGTCCATAGCGTTTCTCGAAAAGGTTGATCCGTAACAATGGTGACACGAGCGCCGCGAGCCACACGGCTCAGTGTTCTCAGTGGATCAAGCATTCCGGTCAGTGCTCTACACCCGCCCGTGCAACTCGGCGTCCCGACAGTCGCTGGTGATGCTGACCAGGCCCAGCACCAGCAGGCCGCCCAGGACGCAGGCCAGGGACAGCCAGGGAGCAGCCAGCGGCGGCAGTGCGGCCTGGAAGGCCGGGTCCTGCCCGTAGTGAAAGAGCAACGCGCCCAGAGCCTGAAGGGCCAGGCCGCTCACCTGCAACGGGCGCAGCCGCGGGCCGAGGGCGCATGACAGCCCCTGGCCGCGAATGCGGCGCAGCAGCGCCACCGCAGCGCCTCCGAGAGCCGCGGTCAGCGCCAGCCAGACCCAGCCCGCGCCCGGCGCCAGGGCTCGCTCCAGCCAGACAATGATCGCCACGGCCCCGACCAGCCCCGTCCCGCCCGCGACAAGCCAGGGGAGCGTCGAACCGTGTGTAACCTGCGGGACGCGCATCGAACTCCTCCTCTGCGGAGTATAGCACAGGGCAGGTGAAATGTGTGGGCGTGGGGAAACCGGGTTTCCCCGCGCCTCCGCCCCGACGGGGCGATCGGTCTCCCCCGCCGACCCGTCCTGCCAGGGAGGAGCCGGGAGGGCGACGCCCTCCTGAGAACTTCTTCCGTTCATCCTGATTAGTCCGTGAACGAAGTTTCCTTGCCTTTCCGCCCCCCTCCCGGCCTCCCCCGTTGGGGGGAGGAGGCGGGCGCCCTCCCCCAGCGGGGGAGGGTTGGGGAGGGGGTGGGGGTTTAGCGACAGATTCTGTTTACAGACTAAAAGGGTGGGGAAACCCCTGTCCAGCGGGGCCTCTGGTACAATGTCGGGAAACGTCCCCGATATCGTACCGGGGGAGGAAGAAGGAGTACGGACATGTCCGAACCAATAGACCTCCTACTTGCCGGCGGAACCGTGGTGACGATGGACGCGGCCTGGACGATCATCCCCGAAGGGGCCGTGGCGGTGCGCGGGCGCGAGATCGTCGCCGTGGGGCCGGCAAACGAACTGGCGCGGCGCTACGCTGCCCGTGAAACGATAGATTGCACTGGCTGCGCCGTCATCCCCGGCCTGATTAACGGCCACGCCCACGTGCCCATGAGCCTGCTGCGCGGTATGACCGCCGACCAGCAACTCGATGTCTGGCTCTTCGGTTATATGTTCCCGGTGGAGAGCAAGTTCGTGGACGAGGAGTTCTCCTACGTCGGCACGCTGCTCTCTTGCGCCGAGATGCTGCGCGGCGGCACGACGACCTTCGTGGATATGTACTACTTCGAGGACCAGGTGGCGCGAGCCGCCGACGAGGCCGGCATGCGCGCCATCTGCGGCCAGACGGTGATGCGCCTGCCCACCCCCGACGCCGCCTCGTTCGACGAGGGCCTCGAGCGCGCGCGGCGCTTCATCGAGGAGTGGTGCGGCCATGAGCGGATCGTGCCCACGGTCGCGCCCCACGCGCCCTACACCTGCACCGACCGGATCTACCAGGAGGCGGCGGCGCTGTGCCGCAAGTATGGCGTGCCGTTGATCACCCATCTCTCGGAGACCGCCCGCGAGGTTGAGGAGAGCATTCGCGAGCGCGAGGTGACGCCCATCCGCTACGCCCGGCGCGTTGGGGCCTTCGATGTGCCCTGTATCGCCGCCCATTGCACCCACGCCACCGACGATGACATCCGCCTGCTGCGCGAGGCCCGCGTCGGGGCCGTGCCCTGCCCCACCAGCAACCTCAAACTGGCCAGCGGCATTGCCCCCTACAAGCGGCTGATTGACGCTGGCGTGCGCACTGGTCTGGGCACCGATGGGCCGGCCTCCAACGACGATCAGGATATGTTCACCGAGATCCAGCTCGCGGCCCTGTTGCCTAAAGGCGTCAGCGGCGACCCGACCGCGGTGACCGCCCGCGAGGCTCTGGCGCTGGCGACGTGCTGGGGCGCGCGCGCTGTGCATCTGGAGCACCTCGTCGGGTCCCTGGAGCCGCACAAGCGAGCCGACATCACTGTGGTGGAGCTGGGCAAGCTCCACAGCGCGCCGCGCTACTTCTACAGCCCCGAAGCGATCTACTCGCACCTGGTCTACGGCGCCCGCGCCGCCGATGTGCGTCACGTGCTCGTTGATGGGCGGATGCTGGTGCGCGACCGCGCCCTGCTGACCCTCGACGAGGAGGCCATTCTGGCTCGCGCCCAGGCTATCTCGGCGCGCATTGATGAGTTCCTGGCCTCCCGCGAGCGCAACCTGATGGCGAAGATCCTGGCTCTCGGCGGGGTGCAGCAGGCCGAGATCTTCGAGATCCAGGTCAAGGCGCGTCTCGGCCCCGATGGCGAGGGCAAGGTGCGCCGCCTCCTCGAAGATCCGCGGGTTACGATCACCAAGAGCAGCATTCGCACGCAATATGATACGTACTTTCTGTTCAAAAATCGCGAGCGTATTCGCATCCGCGAGGATCATCGCACCGATCCCGGCGCGCGCCTCGAACCGAAGTACACCCTCACCCTGATGGCCGAGGCCATCCGCGGGGAGTACCCTCATGCCATCGTGCTCTCGCGCGCTCGCTACACCGCCCGCGCCGACCGTACCGTGCGCTTCTACCGCGAGTATTTTCAGCCCGACAGGGTGGTCGAGCTGGAGAAACGCCGGCGGCGCTGGCGGATCATGTACCGGGAGCATGATTTCGCCATCAATCTCGATACCCTCCTTGGCGGCAGCGACTCGGGCCCCTACCTGGAGATCAAGAGCCGCACCTGGAGCAGCCGCGACGCCGCCGAGCGCGCCGCGCTAATTGGCGAACTCCTCGCCATCGCCGGCGTGCATGAGCGCGATCTGGTGAAGCAAGAATACGTGGAGATGGTGTGAGGGGGTGTGGAGGTGTGGAGGTGTGGAGGTGTGGAGGTGTGGAGGTGTGAGGCGTTTTCAGATCCCTTAACAGGCTGTGGATGACGTTTCCTTGCACTTCCGCCCCCCTCCCAACCTCCCCCCGTTGGGGGAAGGCGCCGGGCTTCCTCCCGCAGCGGGGGAGGGTTGGGGAGTTCTCAGGTGTAGGGTTTTCCGGCACATCCTCGCGTCACATTCGCGATCTGGGGCATTGGGACGCCCAACTCCCCCTCTCCACCATAGGTGGAGAGGGGGGCAGGGGGGTGAGGATCGGAAGCGCATTGGAATGCCGAAAACCCCTTCTCGCTCGAAAAACCCTACACCTGAGAGGGGTTGGGGAGGGGGCGGGGTTACCGAAAAACCTAGTAGTCTGTGAATGTAGTTTTCCGGTATTTCGCTCGCCCGGTCATGCTGAGCGAAGAAGCCGAAGCCCTGAGCGAAGCGAAGGGGAAGCATCTTCCGCCTCCTGGTGCGGTAGACCCCTCGCGGAGTTTACCCTGAGCGCAGTCGAAGGGCTCGGGTGACAAACACCGGGAAACGTAGTGCACAGACTATTTAAATCCCCATTAAAAGTTTATATTTAAAAACACACCTCCACAGCTCTACATCTCCACAAGGCGCTCACCTCCGCGCCTCCTTCCGCCGCAGCATCGCCTGCCAGGCCGCCTCAACCTGCGCGCGGGTGGCGGCAAGCGAGTCGCCATTGTCAATCACCACCGTGGCGTGGGCCAGACGCTCCGCCTGAGACGTCTGAGCGCCGATGCGTTGCCGCGCCTCGGCCTCGCTCATGCCCCGCGTGGCCATGAGCCGGCTCACCTGCTGCTCCTCTGGGGCGGTCACCACCCACACCTCGTCACATACCTGCGCCCAGCCCGACTCAATCAGTTTGACAACGTCAATCACCACCACCGGGCGCTCGGCGGGTCCGGCGGCCCGGCCCACCGCTTCGATGAAGTTGCGTAGCTCAAGCCGCACCGCCGGATGCACAATCTGCTCCAACTGGCGCAGCCGCTGCGGATCGCTGAAGACCAGCGCCGCCAGCCGGCGCCGGTCGAGGGGGGCGCCGGGTTCCGGTGCGGCTTCGGGAAAGGCCGCAACGATCTGCTCGTATACGGGCATGCCTGGGGCCTGCAGGTCGTGGGTCACGCGATCGGCGTCAATGGTGCGCGCGCCGAGATCGGCGAGCATGGCCAGCACGGTGCTCTTGCCACAGGCGATGCCGCCGGTCAGGCCGATGAGGTAGACGTTGGGATGTTTCATATCTAGATTACTCTGTGAAAGCGCAGAGTTGTAGAGCTGTAGAGTTGTAAAACCATCCCATTACGCCTCCACACCTCCACACCTCCACACCTCCACACCTCCACACCTCCACACCTCCACACCTCCACACCTCCACACCTACCCTGCCCACCCCGGTCGGCGCTTCTCCAGGAACGCCCGCAGGCCCTCCTGGCCCTCAGAGCCGGTGCGGGCGGCGGCGATGGCGCTGATCGCATACTCGCGGGCCTCGGCGGGGGGCAGGGTGGTCACGGCGCTTACCAGGGCCTTGGAGGCGGCCACGGCCCCCGGCCCGCAGGCAAGCACGGCCTCAATCACCCGCTCGACCGCCGCGTCCAGTTCCTCGGCGGGGGTCACCTCGTGGACCAGGCCGATTGCCGCGGCCTGCTGCGCGCTGAAGCGGCGCGCGGTGACGAAAAGCGCCCGCGCGTGCCCCGGGCCGATCTTCGGCGTCACATAGCGGGCGATCACCGCCGGCAGCAGCCCCAGGCGCGCCTCGGTGAAGCCAAAACTGGCCTCCTCGGCGGCCACCACCACGTCGCAGCAGGCTGTCAGACCCACGCCCCCGCCAAGGGCGGCGCCGTGCACCCGCCCGATCACCGCCACGGGCAGCGTATTGAGGGCCTCCAACATCGCGTCAAGGCGCGCCGCGTCGGCCAGGTTCTCGGCGTGGGTGTAGTTCAGGCTCTCGCGCATCCAGTGCAGGTCGGCCCCGGCGCAGAACGACGGCCCGGCGCCCCGCAGCACCACGGCGCGCAGCCCGGTCTCGCTCCGCAGCGCCGTGCAGGCGGTGTGCAGCTCGGCGATCACCTGTGCGTTGAAGGCATTGTGCACTTCCGGGCGATTCAGAGTCACCGTGGCCAGAGGGCCGTTCCGTTCGATGAGTACCAGTTCACTCATGGTGTTCAGTCTCTTGAGGTGAAATAGGAGAAGCACAAGTCCTGTAGGGCAATCCTCAGGATTGCCCTACACAGCCGGATTGCCCCACAATCAGAACTGCCCGGCAAAATGGCAGGCCGCCCAGTGGCCCTTCCTCTTTTCCTCGAAGGCCGGTTCCTGCTCCTTGCAGATATCGCGGGCGATCCAGCAGCGCGGGTGGAAGCGGCAGCCCGCGGGGGGGTTGATCGGGCTGGGCACGTCGCCCTGGAGCACGATCCGCTCGCGGCGGCGCGTCGGATCGGGGTAGGGAATGGCCGAGATCAGCGCCTTCGTGTAGGGGTGCAGCGGTTCGCGGAACAGATCGTCGCGCCCCGCCAGTTCCACCAGCTTGCCCAGGTACATCACCCCCACCCGGTCGCTGATGTGTTCCACCACGGCCAGATTGTGGGCGATGAACAGGTAGGTCAACCCGAACTCCCGTTGCAGATTCTTGAGCAGGTTGAGCACCTGCGACTGGATCGAGACGTCCAGGGCGCTGACCGGCTCGTCGCAGACGATGAGCTTGGGTTCCATGATCAGGGCGCGGGCGATGCCGATGCGCTGCCGCTGCCCGCCGGAGAACTCGTGCGGGAAGCGGCTCATGTGGCTGGCGTGCAGGCCCACGCGGGCCAGCACCTCGCGCACGCGCTCGCGCCGCTCGGCGGGCGTGCCGATGCCGTGGATCACCAGTCCTTCGGCCACGCTCTCGCCGATCGTCAGGCGCGGGTCGAGCGAGGCGTAGGGGTCCTGAAAGACGATCTGCATATCCCGGCGCAGGGCCTTCAACTGCTTCCGGTTGGCCCTGAGCACGTCTTTGCCCTCGAAGAGCACCTCGCCGGAGGTGGCCCGTTCCAGACGCAGCACTGTGCGCCCGGTGGTGGTCTTGCCGCAGCCGCTCTCGCCGACCAGGCCCAGGGTCTCGCCGCGGCGAATAAAGAAGCTCACCCCGTCCACCGCTTTGACGTGCCCGACGGTGCGGCGCAATACCCCGCCCTTGATCGGAAAATGCTTGACCAGGTTGTTGACTTCCAGCAAAACCCCGGGATCGCCCGCAGGCGCCGAGACGCTCATACTTCCCCTCGCTCGTACAGCCAGCAGCGCACTTTGCGCCCATCTTGCAGTTCAAACATTGGCACAGGTTCGTCGCAACGCTCGAAGCGGCGGGAGCAACGCTCGGCAAAGCGGCAGCCGGCGGGCGGGTTGATCAGGTTCGGCACCGTGCCGGGGATGGTCGCCAGTTGATCCACTACCTCGCCCAGCACGGGGATCGACTCCAGCAGGCCCTGGGTATAGGGATGTTTGGGGTCGCCGAAGAGACTGCGCACGTCGGCGTACTCGACGATCTGGCCGGCATACATTACCGCCACGGTATCGGCCATTTCGGCCACCACGCCCATGTCGTGGGTGATGAGGATAATCGAGGTGTCGATCTGCTCGCGCAGAGCGCGCATCAGGTCGAGGATCTGGGCCTGAATGGTGACATCGAGAGCCGTAGTCGGCTCATCGGCGATCAGCAGTTCGGGGTTGCAGGCCAGGGCCATGGCGATCATCACGCGCTGGGCCTGCCCGCCCGATAGTTCATGGGGGTATTGCCTGATGCGGCGCTGGGGGTCGGGCAGGCCGACCATGGTCAGTAGCTCGATGCAGCGGCGCCTGGCCTTCTCGCCTTTCAAACCCTGGTGGATCTCCAGCGCCTCGATGATCTGGTCGCCGACGCGAAAGACCGGGTTGAGGCAGGTGGTGGGTTGCTGGAAGATCATGGAGATGCGGTTGCCGCGGATGCGGCGCATATCCTCCTCGCTTAGCGCGAGCACATTTATGCCGTCGAAGATGATCTCGCCTTCGACGATCTTGCCTGGAGGGTGCTGGATCAGGCGCATAATCGAGAGTGAGGTGACGCTCTTGCCCGAACCGCTCTCGCCGACGATGCTCAGCGTCTCGCCGCGCCGCAGGACCAGGTCAATCCCGTCCACGGCACGCACCACGCCGGCCTCGGTGAAAAAGTAGGTTTTCAAGCCGCGCACCCGCAGCAGCACTTCGCCGCGGCGCGGCGCGGCCCGTGGCGCGGTGGCGGGGGCGGAAAGCGGTGATGTGCTCAATGGTTTTTTCTCTTTCCTTATCAGACTGCACAGGGCTTCGCCGCGCGACGACGGGGTGAGAGGAGGTTTTCCGGGAGGGCTACGCCCTCCTGCGCCCTTCCCACACAGGCGTCAGGGTGTTCCTGGGAGGGCTACGCCCTCCCAGGCCCTCCTCACACGGGCGTCGGGGTTGCGAGGGCCTCCGGCCCCGGTGTTTTTCTTTTCTGGTACGGCGCGGCTTCGCCGCGCGACGACGGGGTGAGAGGAGGTTTTCCGGGAGGGATGCGCCCTTCCGGAACCCTCCTGCACTCGCCTCAAATCTTCAACCGCGGATCCAGCGCGTCTCGCAAGCCATCACCTACAAAATTAAAGGCCAGCGAACAGAGGAAGATCGGCAGGCCGGGGATGAGCGGCATCCAGGGATGGTTGAACATGTAGCTGGTGGCGAAGCCCATCATATTGCCCCAGGTGGGCGTTGGGTCCTGCACGCCGAAGCCAAGGAAGCTGATCGACACCTCGCTGACCAGGGCGGAGTTGAGACCCAGCGTGAAAGCCACGATCAACGGCGGGAAGGCGTTGGGAAAGACGTGCTTGCCCAGGATCCAGGCATTGGCGCCACCGAGCGCCCGCGCCGACTCGATGTACTGCATTTCGCGCACCTGGAGCACCATGCCGCGCATCAGGCGCGCTATGCCGACCCAGCCCAGCGACGCCAGCACCAGGATCAGCAGCGTCACCTGGGTGGCCTCGCGCAGCGGCACGGCCATGATCCAGGCCACCGGCCCGATGATCCATCCCGGCAGGGCGATCAGATCGTCGTTCTGGACCATAATCGCGCTGAGAATCAGCAAGATTGGAAGATCGGGAATAGTGGCGACAAACTCCGTCACCCGGCTAATCAGATTGTCGGTCCAGCCGCCGAAGTAGCCGGCCAGCAAGCCCAGGATGGTGCCGATGATTGCCACCAGCACGGTTACCGAAATGGCGACCATGAGCGAGACGCGGGCAGCGTAGATCACGCGGGTGAAGAAATCGCGCCCCAGGTGGTCGGTGCCAAGGATATGCAGCTTGCCGTTCTCCGGATCAACGCTCATCGGCGGCAGGGCCACGCGGTCCAGCCCGATGTCGTCGCGGGGGAAGGGGGCGATCCAGGGCGCCAGGAGCGACGCGCCGAAGATCGCTGCCAGGACGGCCAGGCTGATCATCGCCAGGCGGTGACGCCGAAAGCGTCGGAAGACCACCGCCCACTGGCCTTCGGAACGCGGCTGCGCGCGTTCGGCGGCTTCGGGAACCGCCGAGGTGGTTGTGGCCATCGAATGTTGCTCCTCACGAGAGCCGGATTCGGGGATCGACAATTGTATATAGAATATCTGAGATTAAATAGCCGATCAATACCAGCACGGTGCTGATAAACAGAATCGCCATAGCCACGGTGTAGTCGCTGCGCTCGAGGGCGTCAACCAGCAGCCGGCCCATGCCCGGCCAGTTAAAGACCGACTCGGTGATCGCCGCGCCGGCCACCAGCGTCGGCAGCACCCCGGCCAGCAGCGTGATGAAGGGGATCAGCGCGTTGCGCAGGGCGTGCTTGGTGATCACCAGCTGCTCGCGCACCCCCTTGGCCCGCGCGGTGCGCACGTAGTCCTGCCGCAGCACCTCGAGCATGCTGGCGCGCACGAAGCGGCTCCAGCCGGCGATGTTGAAGAACGTCAGCACACTGACGGGCATAATGAAGCGCAGGAGGCGATCCAGCAACGAGCGGGCCTCCACCCTGCCGATCCAGGGAACGGTGTAGCCCCGCTCCGCCTCCGCGCCGCCGGAGGGCAGGTAGGGTAATCCGGCCTCCTTGGCGAGCACGGAGAAGATCAGAATGGCCATCACCCCCATGAACAGAGTCGGCAGCGACGAGCCGATGAAGGTGATGGTGGTCATCGCGTAGTCAAAGCGCGAATACTGCCGCACCGCCGAATAGATCCCCAACGGCACGCCGATCAGGATCGCCAGCAGGGTGGACACGCCCATCAGCCACAGGGTGTAGGGCAGGCGGCTCATCAACAGGTCGCTCACCGGACGGTCGCGGGCGATCTGCTGGGAGAGGCCAAAATCGCCAAAGAGGATGCCGCGGCTGACGGGGCGGTTCTCCAGGTCGGCCAGGGTGACCACTCGGGCGCAGCCCTCTTCGCGAATTTCCACCCTGCCGTCGGGGTAGCGCAGGCGCACCTGCCCGGGGATGGCACAGCCCACCACCATGTCGGGCGGGAGCAGGTACCACCCGCCGATGCGTACCGGCCCGCTGGGGAAGCCGATCAGCCAGCGGGTGAAGCGCACCGGCAGATAGAGATCAAGCTCGTAGCGCGCCTTGAGGCGCGCAATATCTTCTTCGCTCACGCGGTTCTGACCGGTGTTCTGCATCTGCTGCAAAAACACCAGCGGCCCCCCCGGCGCCAGGTACAACAGAGTGTAGCCCAGCATCGCCGAGAGGACGGTGACGATCAGCATCTGGAACAGCCGGCGGATGAGGTAGGCGGTCATGGCTCTTTCTGGGGGGTAAGGCCACCCGATGACGAGATGAACACAGCTCCCACAGGAGGGTCCGGAAGGGCTCTGCCTTTCCAGGAACATCCTGACGTGAAGACAGGCGCCTGGAGGGGCACAGGGAAACCAGGTTTCCCCGATGCCTCTCCCAAAGGAAGGGTCTGGGAGGGGCACGCCCTCCCAGAAACATCCCTTCGTCCCAGTACGCGGCACAGCCGCCTGAATCTTACCGCACGAACAGATTCATATCCATATGCTCCCAGGTCGGGCTGGCGTCAGTTTTGGCTTCGATCTTGCCCTCGGCCGCGGCCTTGAGCACCGCCTCCACCTCGGGGCCGGCGCCGAGGGTGGCCTTCTCGAGGATGTCAACCTCGCCGGTCAACAGCGCTGCTACGGCAGCGTTGGTATCGCCGAAGAACTGAATGATCACATTCTTCACCTTCGGCGCGCCGAGCACGAAGTTCGGGTTGGCCTCAAAGACCATGCTCTGGCCCTTCTTCCACTCCTTGAGGATGTAGGGGCCGTAGCCCAGCGGCGTCTCGGCAACCTCCGGCAGGGTCGCCCACTCCTTGGCCGGCACATCGGCCAGCTTGCGCCCGTCCGAAATGGTCTGGTGGGAGGGATAGCCGCCGTAGGGGGCCAGGAAGTAGGTCGGCCACTGCACGCCCGGCAGGAAGGTGATCGTGTAGCTGGTGTCGCTGGTCACGTTCACCCCCTCGGCGCCCTGGTGCGAGTCGCAGAAGGTGAAGGAAGTGGCGCCCGACTCGCGGTCGCAGCTAATCTTCACGCTCAGTTCGATGTCGGCCTTCTTCAGCGGCTCGCCATCGGACCAGGTAATGCCCTTGACGAGGTCGTAGGTCACGGTGAGCCGGTTCATCTTCACCGTGCCGCTCTGGTAGGTGATGGTCTCGCCGTCGGAGTTGACGATCTCGACCCCCGGCTTGAGTTCGACGGCCTCGCCATCGGCGCTCCAGACCGTATCGCCTTCCTTGACCTCAACCACCTCATTCTTGGCCTTGCCGCTCTCGATCGTGGAGAGGCCGTCTTGCAGCACGGGTTGATAATCATAGCTATACTGCGTTTGCAGTACGCCGCCAACCAGTTGGGCCGCCTGGCGCTGTACGGCGGCGCTCTCAACCAGCGAGAACATCGAGGCCGGCTCCTGGGTGAAGCCGAGGATAATCGTATCCTCGTTGTCGCTGCGCGCCCACTCGTAGGCGTTGGCGGTGATGTACTCGGTGGGGTCGGGCTTCAGGTTCTGGAGGGCCTTGTTCCAGGCGTAGGCTTCCAGGCGCTGGAACAGCGGCAGGCTGACCATGTCCTTGGTGAACTCCACCTGGAAAGCCTTGTAGTTCTTGATGCGCTCCTCACGGTTCAAGGTGTTATTGGCCGCGATGATCGCCCGGCTGGCCGCCTCGTTGCACCAGCCCATGTAGTTCTGGCCTTCCCAGTTATTCTCGGGCAGAGGGATCTGGTCACAGGCGTAGAGCGAACGCCCGCCCGGATCGGCCTCGCCCACCCAGGCGAAGGCCCCAAGCTCAAAGTCGCGCCGGCGCAGGCCCGAGGCGCTGCCGAACCACCAGGAGCCCGGGGCATGCTTGCGGATGATCTGGATGCCGCAGTTGTCGAGCAGTTGCTTTTCCAGCACCGTGGCCCAGGTGATGCGGAACTGGGCATTGGTGGTGGTGAACTCCAGGCTCAACGGCACACCATCCTTGGTGCGCACCGTCTGGCCCTCCTCGAGTTTCCAGCCAGCTTCCTCAAGCAGAGCCTTGCCCTTCTCCGGGTCAAAGGGGTAGGTGACAATCCCATCAGCCTCGGTGGCCACCGCCCAGTGGGTCCTGGGCAGGTTGGTGTCCATGAGCAGTTGTTCCTGCTGCTCGGGAGTCAGGTAGTTATAGACCGACTGGATCAACTCGCGGCGGTTGGTGCAGTAGGCAATCGCCTGGCGCACCTTCGGATCGCCGAGGATCGGGTGGGGCGTGGTGAAGGCGCCAGCGCCGGCTTCAGGGGTGGCCACCACTACCACCGTTTCGCGCACCGGCTCGGCCGTCTGAACAACCACGACCGTCTCGCGGACGACTTGGGGCGCGGCGGGAGCGCCGCCGCATGCCGCCAGGATGGGGATGAGCAGCGCCACGAGCGCCACCATGGCAGCGGGACGTTTGAGGAACCTTGCCATTGCCGTGTGAACCTCCTTTTTGAGCATCTGTTGTGCGGCCCGCGCGCTGCGAGCCTTGCTACGGGGATGGAGAGAGTCTAGCCGAAAACCGGGGATGGCGTCAAACGCCCGTGACTGACATCCACGGGTGCGGCGCGGTAGAGACGGCCCGCCGGATCATCTTTCTGCCGAAAAATGTTCGGGTGATTATACGAACGGGCATAACGACTGTCAAATTGTCGCCGCCTCGACGCCTGATTGGGGGGGTGTGGGAAACCAGGTTTCCCCGCCTCCCCGCCCAGGGCGGCGGGCTTTGATCCTCAACCCGCCGTGCTATAATGGGCAAACCGCGATAGCCCCCGTGCGTTCAGTGCAGGAGCCTCTGTGTCAGCGTCAATGTCCATGCTGGCCGCTGCGATCGTGGATTGCCTGCGGACGCTCTGTGCGCAGCCTTCGAGCGTCGGGCGCCCCGACGAACTGGCGCGCAGCGCAAACCTGATTGCCACCCTGTTGCGACGCCTGGGCATGCAGGTGTATCGCGTGGATGGGCACGGGCCGCCGGTGGTGATCGGCCGCCGCGCGGGTCGCACACCTCGCACGTTGCTGCTCTATCACCGTTTCGATGCTCCTCCACCGGGGCCATGGCGCGCCTGGTCCCACGATCCCTTCCAACTGGCCGAGCGCGACGGAGCGGTGTATGGGCGGGGCGTGGCCGAGGGCAAGGGGCCGCTGGCGGCGCACCTGCAAGCCCTGGCGGCAATGATCGCCGACGAGGGCGACCTGCCCTGCGGCGTGACCGTGGTTGCCGACGGCGGCGGGCTGATCGGCTCGCCGGGCCTGGCGGCGGCCATCGCCGCCCACGGCCCCATCCTGCGCGCTGACGCCTGTCTCGGCAGCGTAGGAGACCGTGCCGCCAGCGGCGCGCCGCTGTGCTATAGCGGCAGCAAAGGGTTGTTGCAGGTGCGCCTGCGCGCCCAAGGACCGGCGCATCCCCTGCCTCCCGGGGCGGCCTCCACCCTGCCCAACCCCCTGTGGCGGCTCACCTGGGCCCTGGCGGCGATCAAGGGCGAAGACGAAGACATCCGCATCCCCGGTTTCTACGATAGTGTGGAGGGGCCGTCGCGCGAGGAAAACGCCCTGCTGCGCCAGCTCAAACTCGACGAAGCGGGGCGCCTGGCCGCCTGGGGCGCCGCCGGGTTCCTCTTCGGCATGCAGGGCGCGCCCCTGGTGCGCGCCGAGGTGACGTTGCCCACCTGCAACCTCAGCGCGATTCGCTCCTTTCCCGAAGGCGACCTGGCGGTGCTGCCCGCCGGCGCCGAGGCCGCGCTCGACTTTCATCTGGCGCCCAATCAGCACCCTGCCGAGATCGCCCGTCTGGTGCGCGCCCACCTCGATGAGAAGGGCTTCACCGACGTGACGCTGGAGGTGTTGCCCGGAGGCTACTCGCCCGCCCGCACCCCGCCCGACGCGCCGTTCATTCGCCAGCTTGCCGCGGCTGGAGCAGTGGTGCACGGGGTCATGCTACCTGTTGCTCCGGCGGGAGCCTTTGCTCTGCCGCTGCAACCCTTCGTTGAAGCCCATCCGATGCCCTGCGCCTCGGTCGGCGTAGCCCGCCCCGACAGCGCTCTCTTCGGTCCCGACGAGCACATCCCGCTGGAGGACCTGGCGCGCCACGGGCAGTTGCTCATCGAGGTATTGCTGGCCCTGGCGGGGGAGTAGGGAGAGATGGGGAACCGGGTTTCCCCGCGCCCCTGCCGAACAGAAGGGGCTGAGAGGGCGAAGCCCTCCCCGTCCCTTCTCAGGTGTAGGGTTTTCCGGCGCATGCTCGCGTCGCATGCGCCATCCAGGGCATTAGAACGCCCCCCGCTCCCCTCTCCCGCGCGCGGGAGAGGGGAGCGGGGGGTGAGGATCGTAAGCGCATTGAAATGCCAAAAACCCCTTTTCGCTTGAAAAACCCTACACCTGAGAGCTCCCCGCCCCTCCCGCGAGAAGTCCATGCTCATCCCGCATCCACGCCAGTCTCAGGCTCGAACCCCAGAATATCAATCCGCGAGCGGGCAAGTTCCACTGCGTCGCCCGGCTCTAAACGCGCCCTGCCGAAGGCGCTGGCCAGGTCATCGGCGGTTGCGCCGGTGCGCAGGCCCACCGTGCCCAGCCCGATGTCCAGCAAGAGTTCGGCGTAGAGGGTTTCATACGGCAACATGCCACGCCCGGTTTCCCAGGTAATAACCTCAAGCACATACCCGTAGAACGTCGGCGCCAGACTGGCCCGGGGCGGCGTCCAACTGCTTTCCGGACGCAGCCCGCGACGCGGGGGCCTCTCCTGGGGCCGCAGCACCCCCAGCGAGCACACCAGACGCGCGGCGCCGGCGCGACCCACGCCGCTCTCCTGGACCCGGTGATGGCGATCCACCACGCCGATGCGCACGGTCGAGGGAGTATCAACGGGGCCGCCCGTGGGCCGGAGCACCGCCAGCGGCAGATATCGGCGCCCATCGGGGTGCGGCTGCCCCGGCACAAGACGTTCCAGGACGCAAGGGAACTCAAGACGTTCCAGGAGCGGAAAGCGCATAGCTGTGACTGCCATTCATTCCGACGAAACAGGTCCGTCAAACGCCGCCATTCTCCGCATCCGGGTCAATCCCCAGGGCGCGCAGGCGCGCCGCCAGCCGCTCGGCCCGCTGCCGCTCTCGTTCGGCCCGCTGCCGCTCCTGCTCGGCCCGCTCGCGCTCCCGCTCGGCCCGCTCGCGCTCCTGTTCGACAAGTTCGGCGCCGCTCGGAATGACCGCTCCCTGGTCATCGCACCAGCGCAGCCAGGTCGCCCGCACCCCCTCGTACACCCCCTCCCACAGGGTGACGCCCAGACCCACGTCTGTCAGCCAGAGTCGCTCACAGGGCACATAGGTGCGTCCGCGCAACTCGAAGCACTGCACCGGCGTCTCGCCAAGCTGCCGCTGCGGGTCGAAGATCAGGTAGTAGCCAATACCGAGCTGCGCGTAGCGTTGCCGCTTGCGGTCAACCTCGCCGCCCTCGCGGTTCGAGACGATCTCGATCACCGCGTCTGGCGGTTTGGCAAAGCGCCAGATGAAGTAGGAGCGGTTGGGCTTGAGCCAGAGATCGTCAGGCAGATGCACGTCCAGGCTGACCAGCACATCCGGGACGATCGCCGGCTGCCCTTCGCCGAAAAAGATGCCCACGTTCGCTGCCACCAGAATGGGACGCCCCAGGCGCGCCGCCGCGTTGGCGCTGTAGATCGGCTCGGTCAGCAGGCGTTGCTGCTTCTCGGAGAAGAAGTTGTCCACGGGCGCGTCATCTTCGGTGATGAACTGCTCATAGTCCGGCAGATACTCGGGCGGCGGCGGTTTAGCCGGGTCGAGTTCCGGCAGAACGGGCGGCGGACCGGTCATCGTGGCATCTCCTTCTTTGAGGAGGGTGCTGACACCATATGTGGCGGCTCCTTCTTAAGGAGGGCGCTGGCTTAAGGAGAAGGAGAGCGCTGGCGCAACCCGGAGGGTTGCGCCAGCACCGATTCGACCGTAGGAGCCGGCGCCGGTTCAGGTGGCCGGGGCCGGCTGCGCTCCAGGGCTTCGAGGGCCTGTTGCAGGCGCCTCTCGTTCAGCGCCTCGACGAAGGCGCGCGGGCGAGCGGGGCTGAGAATAAGCGGCGGGCGCCCCTCGCGGCCCACTGCTGCCAGGCGTTCGAGATTGGTGGCGAGAAAGAACGCCTCGCCGAACGGAGCGAGCCGGAACGGCCCCTGATAGCCGAAGATCCCCGCATTGAAGGCGAAGCGCACCCCGCGCCGGGGCGCGTCGGCCAGATGCGACGCCAGCGAGGCGCCGGTGATGATCGTCAGCGGCACGCGCAGGGCCGGCAGCCAGCGCCGGCGAATCACCAGGTGCTGCGCGTCAATCTCGTAGCGGCGCGGCTGGGCGCCGTAGGTGAGCAGCAGGAATACCGCCACGGCCACCGCCAGGGCTACGGGCACGATCAGCCCTTCCCAGCGCAGGTTGGCCAGGTAGGCGAAGAGCAACGGCAGCATCAGCAGGCCCCCCAGATAGGCCAGCCCTGCCGTGAGCCGGCGGGCGTAGGCGTCCAGGGGCGCCGCCTCGAATACCAGGGTGGCTGGCGCTGGTTGTGTTTGACGTTCCACGCCACTATTATATACTGATCACGACGCGGCGGGCGCAGCGCGCCCCCGTACTGCGCAGGGCCGATGCGCCATGCTCGGAGCAAGCCCCGGATCAACCGCCGAAGGCGGCACGGCATCAGTCCCGGCGCAGCGCTTCCTGACACGCACACGATGGGCGTGGCATGCCGCGCCTGCACTCATATTTCATCTATGACAACTCAACCGCTGCGCCTGCTCCCCGTCGAGCCGGCCACCCTGAACTGGAACGGGCATCGTCTCGCCCTGTACTGTGCGGGCCGCGGACGGCCCGTGCTCCTCGTTCATAGCATCAACGCCGCTGCGTCAGTCTTCGAGATGCGCGCCCCTTTTGCGCAACTCCAGGACTCCTTCTCGGTGCACGCCGTTGACTTGCTGGGCTACGGCAATAGCGAGCGCCCGGCCCGCAGCTATAGCGCCGAGGACTACATCGCCCAGATTGGCGCGGTCCTGGAACACATCGGCGCGCCAGCGGCGCTGATCGCCAGCTCTCTCGGCGCAGCCTATGCCATCGTTGCTGCCGATCGCTGGCCCGAACGGGTCAGCGCCCTGGTGCTGGCATGTCCAACCGGTCTCCAGCAACTCGCCGACCCGGCCGGACCGGCGGGCTGGGCCGCCTACCGGGTGCTGCGCGGCCCTATCGGTCGTGGTTTGTATAACGGCCTGACCAGCCGCGCCAGCACCAGTCTCTTCCTGCGTTCACAGGCTTATTACGATCCCGCCTGCATAACGCCTGAGACCGTGGATGGCTTCTACCTGACTTGCCGCCGACCGGGGGCCTACTACGCGCCGATCTGTTTTCTGACCGGGTTGCTGAATTGCTCGGTGCGCGAGAGCTTTCCGCGGCTGCGCCAGCCGGTGCTGATCGTCTGGGGCAAACAGGCCACAACCACCCCTCTGCGCCAGGCCGACGCCTTTCTGGCGGCTAACCGCGGCGCGCGCCTGGAGGTAATCGACCGCGCTTCCATGCTGGTTCAGGACGAACGGCCCGAGCATTTCAATGCCATTGTGCGCGCGTTTCTTACAACCCCGTAATCGCGCGCCGTACAATCTTACGGTATAGTGTAGCTAACCTGGTGTGGCGGAGTTCGAAACCGTCTCCTGACTCCATGAGACCATACAAAAGCTGGTATAAACAAACAAGGCGTTTGCCCGGCAAGCAAGACCGTTCGCCCTGAAGCCTGCGCCGGGCCTGGAGGGCCGCGTCGGCGAGCTTTTCCAGACGGGCGTGGAGAAATCAGGTTGCTCATCAGGCGCTTATGCGAGTTCTGCCCCGCAGCGCACAATGGTATCTCGCCAGCCTCTGGGCGCTGGCGCTCGTCGTGGCCGGCGTCGGCCTGCGCCTGCTCTGGGCCCCGCCTTCGCTCGCCGAGTTCCTCGCGGCGTTAATTTTCACGGTCATGCTGACCGTCGCCGATCTGACCACGTTTGAGATGGACGACGGGCGGATCGTCTCCATCGCTGTGGCGGTGCTGATCGGCGCGCTGACTTCGCTCACATGGCCGGCGCTGCTGGCGGCGATCCTGCTCGGCACGCTCTGCGGAGCCCTGGCGCGCGACCAGGAATGGTGGAACGTGCTCTCGACCGTCGCCGTGCGCTGGCTCGCGGCTGCCGCTGGCGTGGCTGTAGCAACGCTCCACGTGGGCACTTGGACGGTGGACGCCGGCGGTGATGCGCTGCCATACACGTCGCTCGCCTCGCTGGGAGGTCTGCTGCTCACCGGCGCCGTCTTCTACCTCGTGGAACGCGGGGCCGTAGCGCTGCTCGCCCGGCTCAGCGCCGGCACGCCCCTCAGCGTCGGCTTGCGCCCCCGCCGCGATGAATTGACCTGGTACGTGTTCCTGCTGGCGCCCCTTGGCGGCCTGCTGGCTCTGCTCTGGCAAATCAGCGGCATCGCCATCGCCCTGGGCATCGTGCCCATGGTCCTCCTCCAGAACGCCCTGCGCAATCAGAGCGACGTGGCGCGCTATAGTAACGAGTTGCGAGCCATGGCCAGCAACTCGACCGCCCTCTCCGAGAAGCTGGAGCGCCTTCAGAACCTGATGGTCGCCCTGATTACCAGCCGTGACGTGCCCACCATGCTCCAGGTGCTGGTGGATCGCCTGGCCAGCCAGATGAACGCCACCAACGGCTGGGTCGTGCTGCTCGATGATCACCAGGCGCCGCAACTGGTGGCCTGGCATAACCTGCCCGTCGCCGCCAATGGGCCCGGACCCTTCACCGTGCCTCTGCCCAGGAGCTATGAAGCCGTGCTTAGCCGTGAGCGGGTGATGATGTTCACCGACCAGCATACCCAGACCCTGGCGCCCCTGCCCGAGCTGACCCAGGGCGTGTACTGGAACTCGCTGGTCTGCATCCCCCTGGTTGACGACAAGCGCGTGATGGGCGCGGTGTGTCTGACCTTCGCCGAAATCCGCGGGCTGCGGGAAGATGAGCAGCGCGTGTTGATGGCCTTCGCCCGCCAGGCCGCCACCGTGATCGCCAACGCGCGCCTCTTCCGTCGGCTCCAGGAGTCCCAGGCCGAGTTGATCCAGTCCTCGAAACTGGCCGCAGTGGGCACGTTCGCCGCGGGCATCGCTCACGAGTTCAATAACCTCCTGGCGGGCATGCTCGGCTACGCCCAGCTCGGTCTGGCTGCGGAAGACGAAGAGAGTAAGAACGAGGCGCTCAAGGTGGTGGTAGACACCTGCAGGCGCGGCAAGAGCATCACCGGCAGCCTGCTCACCTTTGCCCGCCGGCAGGAGCCGCGCCGCGAACTGGCCGACCTCTATGACGCCATTGAGGGCACGCTCACCCTGATGGAACTGGAACTGCGCAAGCACCACATCCAGGTGGTCCGCCAGCTCCAGCCGGTACCGCCCACGATCTGCGACGCCGGACAACTTGCCCAGGTCTTCCTCAATCTGCTTACCAACGCCCGCGACGCGATGAAACCTCAGGGCGGCGCGCTGACGGTGCGCCTCGAGGGCGACGAGCGCGAGATCGTTCTGGAAGTGAGCGATACGGGCAGCGGCATCCCCGAAAGCATTCGCGACAAGATCTTCGAGCCGTTCTTTACCACCAAGGGCGCGCTGGGCGGCAGCGCCACCCCCGGCACCGGCCTGGGTCTCTCGGTCTCCTATGGCATCGTGAAGAGCCACGGCGGCGCGTTCGAGGTGGAGAGCGAGCCGGGCAAGGGCACCACGATGCGCATACGCCTGCCGGTAGTCGCTACGCCCGAAGAGGCGGCGGCCTTGATCGAGAGCGAACGCGAACCGGCCGAGCTTCCCGCCCTGCGCCTGTTGCTGGCCGAGGACGACGTTCAGGTCGGACGCTCGCTGCGCAAGCTGCTGGAACAGATCGGCCATACGGTGACCCTCTGCTCCGATGGACGGACCGCCCTCGACGCCTACCGGGCCGGCGACTTCGATGTGGTGCTCACCGACCTGTCCATGCCGGGTATGAGCGGGTTGGAACTGCTCCGCGAACTGCGCGCCCTGGATCCGGACGCGCGCGTGGTGGCGCTCACCGGGCAGACCACCGGCAGTCAGATTGACGAGGCCCGCCGGCTGGGGGCCGTCGAGGTCCTGCGAAAGCCATTCGAACTCGAAGAGGTTCTGCGGGCCATTCGCAACGCCTATCTGCGCCGGCAGCCGGTGGCGCGTTAGGGTCTATCCGGATGCCGTGGCTGTCCGTTTCTGCGCGCAACTCTCCGAGTTGCGCTACATTTCTGTACGCGGGGGCGCAGCGCGTCCCGCCTTTACCGCAGTTCCGGCATATCTACAGGATCTTCGCGTGGCTCGCAGACTCCGCAGAACAAGGCCCGCGCGGTGACAATCGCCCGGCGCCTGCCCGTGTCGCTGCGATAGATCGCCACGATATGCGGCATCTCACAGGCATGCTCGCGGCATACCCCCCGCCCGCAGAAGACGCAGACCCCGTGGGCCGGTCGTTCGCAGTGCCAGCAGTTCATCGGTGACGCCTCTCTTGCATGCAACTACATCGCTGAGCGGCTCCTGGCGGCATTCCTCAGGAAGGTTGAGGCAAGGACGCGAAGGCGCGTGGCATTTGTGGTATTGATCTCGTCGCTTCGCGTCTTCGCGCCTTCGCGTCGAAATGGCCAGCGTAGCCAGGAGCGCTCAATTCATTTAAGCAAGGCTATAGCGCCGCAAGGCTTCTCCTGGCAGGCATTCGCCCCCCGTCCGCAGATCTGGCAATCTCATCGTTTTGTTATGGCTTCCGAGACCTCAATGACGCCAACCGTAGCCGGGGCCGCGCCCATGAACCGGCTGCGCTCATCGGTGGCGTAGGCCTCGGGATGAGCCGGGTCGTACCAGGCCACGCGCCAGATGTAGCTCCCCGCCGGCAGATCTGCGGGCAGTTCCAGGTCGAACTCCTCGCGGATAATGGCTCCCACGGGCCATGCGGCGGTGGGCAGCAGGGCATAGGTCGGCAGGTGCACGATCCGCCCCTCGACCCCCTCGAGAGTGCTAACGGGAATAAGGCTGCGGTCGGTTGGGAGCGGTCCGGTGGCCATCCAGGCAAAACTGGCCCGGTAGCGACGCCCCTCCAGCGGCGCAAGCCTGGCGCCAAGGAGTCGGACAGGGCCAAAGTAGGCCGTTTGTTCTGGAAGATCATTCGTTGGCGCCAGTGCCACCCTCTGGATCAGCGGCGCGCTGGCGTTCCGCTCAAAGCGCAGCAACCCATCCTCGGCCATAGTGAGGCCAAAGGCCGGGTCGCGCAGGAGCAGGGCGATCTCGGCGCGCTCGTAGGCAGGGCCTCCGAGGATCGTCTTGCCGTCAACGATGCGCCAGTCGAAGAGCGCGTCGGCCAGCACAAAGTCAACCCGGGGCAGCAGTGTGGGCAACCGCGCGCCGCCGGGATCGTCGGGGTAACGCACGGCGTAGAGCGTATCGCGGTCGGCCAGGCGGGGGGCCAGAAATATCGAGGCGGCAATGGGCGCCGCGGGGGGCGGCGCGTGGGTCGCCAGAAAGCGGTCCTTGAGCCGGTCGCGGCCGGTCACCCCATAGGCCGACGGGTCAAGCCCCTGCCCCGGCAGGCCCATCCAGAAGGCCGGGTTGAGGGGCTGATCCACCAGCAGGGTGCTGGTCAGGCCCACAACCACCGTCGTAAAGACCAGATCGGCGCGCCAGGAGCGCGTCTTCGCGCCAGGCGGGGCCGTTTCCGCCACGCCGCGGAGACGGGCGGCACCGTCAATCACGGCCATGACGATGAAGGGCACGGCCAGGGCATAGTGGTGATAGGCGTAATGGTAGCCCGCGCCCGGCCCGGTGCTGACCAGCACGGCCCCGATCAGGGGCGCGGCCATCAGCAACCAGCGCCAGCCGCGCCAGGCCAGGAACAGCGCGGGACCGACCACAACCAGGGCCGCGAGCGCCCGTTCGCCGCTTGTAGCGAGCAGCGTCTCGGGCGCGCCAAAGTAGTGGTTAATATAGTCATTCGCTACATGGACCCCGCCGGCGGCCTCGAAGCGGGGGCGGACGACCAGGAAGACCAGCGCCCCATAGAGACTGGCGACTCCGGCCGTGACCAGACCTGCCCGGCGCTGCCCGCCCCAGAGAAACATGTACGCCCCCAGCGCGGCCACAGCCACAGCCACATACACTTTGCACAGCAGGCTCACCCCCACCCACAGGGCAGCGGCGCGGGCGTCGCGGCGGTCGAAGGCGTCAATCGCCCAGAGCAGCAGGGGCATAGCCAGCGTATCGCCGTGAAAGTCGAAGAGGGCCGCAGTGAGGGCCACAGGGTAGAGCAGGTAGATCAGCGCGGCGCAGCGGGCCGCCGGCACGCGGTCGAGGCGGCGCAGGGCCAGGCGATAGACGGGGATGGCCCCCGTCGCTGCCAGCACCGTCTGACCGAGCAGCAATCCCCGCGGGTCGGGCCACAGGGCTACCAGAGGGGCAAAGGCATAGTAAATCAGTTCCACATGCCCGGCCAGGCGCGAGACGTTGCCTCTCGGCGAGGTGAGCATTAACGGCTCGCCACGCAGCACCGAGGCGATGGCCTGGTACATCGAGCCAAGGTCAAGCAGACCGGCATTATAGCCGGCGTAGCGCAGCAGGCTCAATCCCCCGATAACGACAACATACACGGTCATCGCCACCCAGAGGATCGGGTCACGGGGAACACAGTGCGCGCGAGTCAGTTGCTGCATCGAGATCTCTATTCAAATACCTGACACCCTGGCGGGAGTGGCGGGGGCCTGCGGCCCTGCCGGCTTTCCCGTTTCGGGGCGGCGCGATTACACCGCGCCACCCGGGAACGGGACTTTCGGAGGAACGAAGCCCTTCCGAGCCTCCCTTACGAGGAGAAGTCTCGTTTGAGTACGAAAATCCAAAATCCAAAATCCAAAATGCATTGATTCAGGCCGGGCGGCGCGTAATGACCCGGATGACGCCGCTGGAGCGCATGAGCGCCGAAACCAGCCCCAGCGGAGCGAACGCGGCCACCGCCAGGGGATTCTGGTAGCGCACGAAGCGCGCCAGGGCGGTATGCCCACGGGCGGCAAGCCAGAAGCGCGTACTGCCGATCCACACATTGGGCGCTGCCTGATGCACCACGCGCTCAACGCACAGACCGGCCAGGCTGAGCAGGGTGTGCAGCGTAGCTTGTGGGAAGAGAAAAAAGTGGCGGGGAAACTGGTACCCGTACCAGTCCCGGCCAAAGATCCGCGCCGTATGCGAGTCGATGTTGGGGATAGTAAAAATACAATAGCCGCCAGGCCGCAACAGACGAGCAATCCTGGTCAGCGTCTCCCGGGGGTCAGGCAGATGCTCAAGCACATGGCGCATCAGCACCAGGTCGAAGCTGCCGGGGGGCAAAGAGACGTCGTCGAGTTGCCCGGCGCGAACATCAAGACCGTGGCGCTCACGGGCGATGCGCGCCGCCTCCGGGCTCAATTCGAGCCCCAGGAGCCTGGTACGTCCCTGCCGCCGCAACTCCGCCAGAAACTCGCCCGTGGCCGAACCGAGTTCGAGGATAGGGCTGTCGGGCGTGGTGCGAGCGACGATTTCGCGCACTTCCGGGCGCCAGGCGATGCGGCGCATCCACATCAGGAAACGCTGGCGCTCGCCAATGTAACTATCATACGTTGGCGGGTAGATTTCAGCCAGTTCCTCAGGCGTGTCGGGGCGCGGACTCAAATAGACCAGGCCGCAGCGCAGACATTCTTGCAACGTGTAGACGCGCCGGTTCTGGGGGTTGTCGCGGTCGTAGCCGGTGCAGCGCAGGCGTTGCTCGGAGCTACCGCACAGGTTGCAGGTGATCGTTTTCACACGCTGTTCCTCCAACAGCGTCGGCGGAGAGGTGCGCCACGGGCCCACGACGACGCCCGATCGCGAACCACAGGCCCCCGGTCAGGCCAACAAACGTGCGCATGACGTGCAGAAAGATCGACAGGGAGAGCGCCTCCGCCGCGGCTACGCCCACGGTGGCCAGGAGCAGGACCATGGCGTGATCCTGCAAGCCCAGGCCACTGATGGTCACCGGCAGCACCGTAATCGCCAGCGCGATCGGAATGGTCGCAAAATAGGCCAGCGGTCCGGCGGCGATCCCGAACGCCTGACCGGCGCAAAAAACCGAGACGCAGATTACCACCTGGCGCAAGACAGAGATCGCTCCGGCTGCCAGCAGAACACCCGGTTGTCGGCGAAAGCCGAGGAGGCTCTGATGCGTCTTGAGGATCTGCTCGCCAACATGCCGCCACAGGAACCTGGGCGTCAGGCGCGTCATCCATCGAAACAAGGTGCGACTGAAGAGCGCTACGACGCCCAGGACGAAGATCAACGTCGCCGCGGCCAGCGTCCCTATCACCGCGCTATCGCTCCAAACCACCGGCAGAAACAGGACCGCGACAATGCCAACGATGATCGTCACCGCCATGCCCACCACCCGGTCAATCACCACCGACGAAATAGCGGCCTCGCGTCGCGCGGTATCGGGCGCCAGCAGCATCATTTTCACCACGTCGCCGCCAATCGAAGAGGGTAAAAACATGCTGAAAAAGGTGCTGATCAGCGTGACCCGGGTCAACTGGACGAACGGTTGTCTCACCCCCGCGCCGATGAGCAGCACCTGCCATCGCCAGATAAGCAGCGCGAAGGAGACCAGGTTCAGCACCGCCGCCAATGCCAGCCAGAGCGGTCTGGTCTTCGCGAACACCCCCCCGATGCCGGTCACGTCCACCTGGATGAAGAGCCAGCCAAGCAAGACGGCGGTCACCAGCGCCCGCACCACAACCTTACGCATGGGTTAATCTTTCACCGCAATGGTTTCGGCGCCCGGCGCCGCCGTAGATGGATCGGCCCCCATCGCCTTGCGAGCAAGAAGGGTATCGTAGACTGCGTTGATGGTTGCGCCGATCGCGCGCCACGAGTAGCGTTGTTCGGCGCGGAGGCGGGCGCGGCGCCCCAGGTCGGCCCGGCGGGCGGGATCGCGCAGCAGGGCGATGATCTGCGCCGCCAGCGCCGCGTCGTCGCCAGTCGGAGCGTAAACCCCGGCGTCGCCCAGGGTCGCAAGATTACCCGGCAGGTCAAAGGCGACGGTTGGCAGGCCACAGGCCATGTAGTTGAGCAACTTGCCGTTGCCTTCCATCGGTGTAAGCTTGGCCGAAACCGCCACATCGCCCAGCGAAAGGTAACGCGCCGCCTGAGCATAGTCAGTGCGCCCCGGCAGGGTCACATGATCCGCAATTCCCAGCGCCCTGGCGCGGGAGCGGTAACGCTCTTCATCAGGATAGCCCATGAGCAGAAAATGGGTCTCCGGGCAGGCGCGCAGGATGGCGGGGATGGCTTCGAGCAGGAGATCGACACCCTGGTAAGCGCTCAAGACGCCCAGGTACACCACCAGCAGGCGTTCACGGGGAATGCCCAGGCGGGTATAGAGGTCGGCAAGGCGCTCTCTGGGATAAGGCCTGAAGCGCTCGAGATCAACGCCATAGTCTACGGGAAACACCTTCGCCGGATCAAAGTCGAACATGCGCCGCAGGGCGTCGCTGAGGTAGCTCCACATGAGCATCCCATCCACGCGAGCGATGATCTGGCGCTCGATGGCCCGAAAGGCCTGGAACCGCGCGCCCTGTGGTCGCACAAAGCCGTGATTGACCAGCTCGCCGACCATGCTCCCCTGCAGGTCGAGCAGCAGAGGCGCGCCGAGCAAACGGGCGACGGGGAGGGCTACCGCGGCGCCCTCGTGCAGATGGGCGTGGATAATGTGCGGCTGGTAGCGGCGGGCCACCTGGAGCGTGCGCGCCATCAGGAGCACATCGAGGTACAACTTGTGCCACGACGGCCCCGCCGACCCCTTCCGGTACCACGGGATCGGCGGAATGCGGTAGGTCGGGATTGAGCCAATCGTGCGGCCGAGATGGTAGGTCACGATGGCGACATCGTTCCCGTTCACCTGCTGCGAACGCGCGACCTCGTAGATCTGAACGTGGCAGCCGCGGTCGAAGAAGTAGGGTGTCGGGGCCACCATCAGCACGCGCTTGTGCGCAGCCATCCTTCATGCTCCATCTGCAACTATGATGCGCCAGGGCCGTTCAACTCCTCCCGCACCACATAGATTGACCGGTTGCGCCCCTCGTAGTAGACCCGCGTGATCAACTCGCCCAGGAGACCCATGCCCAGAAACTGCACCCCGATCAGGACCAGCAGGATCGCCAGCAGCACTAGAGGCCGGTCGGCGATCGGCTGGCTGAGGATCAGGCGCACATAGCCCAGATAGAGGAGCAGCGCGGCGCCGATGGCCCCGCTCACCAGGCCGATGCCGCCGAAGACCTGCATGGGCCGGGTGGAGTAGGAGAGCAGAAAGCGCACGGTGATCAGGTCGAGCAGAACGCGGGTGGTGCGCCCGATGCCATACTTCGAGCGGCCATATTTGCGGGCGGCGTGGTTGACCGGCGCCTCGGCGACGGCCACCCCCTGCCACGAGGCGATCGCCGGGATGAAGCGGTGCAACTCGCCGTAGAGATGAATGTTCTTTACCACCTCGGCCCGGTAGACCTTCAGCGAGCAGCCGTAGTCGTGGAGATGCACCCCGGTGGCCAGAGAGATCAACCGGTTGGCGATGATCGAAGGGAGCCGCCGACTAAGAAAGGGGTCCTGGCGGCGAGCGCGCCAGCCGCTCACCACATCGAAGCCGCTCTCGGCCTTCGCCAGGAGCGCCGGGATATCGCGCGGGTCGTTCTGGAGATCGGCGTCAATGGTGACCACCCACTCGCCGCGGGCGCGGTCGAAGCCCGCGGCGAAAGCAGCCGTCTGGCCGAAGTTGCGCCGGAAGCGAACGACCCGCAGGCGCGCATCGGCGGCGGCCAGGTTGCGCAGCAGTTCAAAGCTGCGGTCGCGCGAGCCGTCGTCAATCGCCAGAATCTCGTAGGGATGCCCGAGCCGGTCGAGGACATCGGTCAACTGAGCGTAGAGATGGGGGATGCTCTCCTCTTCGTTGTAGATCGGCACCACCACGGAGAGGTAGGGTCCCGGCGCCGCGGCGACGAGATCGCGCAGTTCGGGGGCCACTGCACAGGTGGTCATAGCTAACTCCGGCACACGGTTCATCCTCTACAGTTTCTCCACCTGCAAACCCGTCAGGCGCCACTAACCGCCGGCTGGAGGGGTATGGCGAAACCGGGTTGCCCCACACCCACTCCGATGGTACGCGCCCAGGTCATTGTAGCGCAGGGCCCTTACCAGCGAGAAGCGGAGCGGGCGGGACGATGGTCCCGTTCGGGGGGAACGAAGCCAGAGAAGCGGTTCACACCTGAGTCACGCCTGGAAGAGCGCGGGGGAGGCGACGCCTTCCCGCGCCTTCCGTTCCACCCGCTGCACGCGCGCCCCGGGACTACCTGGCGTCGAACACCTCGTCCACACTCACAGCGAACCCGTCAATGAGCTTTGAGGCGGCGCGTTCGCCGCGGCGGAACACGCCGTGCTCAACGTAGGCCGCGCCCTCGAGCACGAGTACGGTGATCGTCTCATCGAGGGGGTTCACGATCCGGTATTCGGGAATGCCCGCCTCGGCGTAGTCGCGCCGCTTCTCTTCGATATCGCGCTCCGGCCTGTCCGGGCTTACAATCTCCATAACCAGATCGGCGCCGAGCCAGTACTCGTTCTGGTTCCGCGGATCATGCATATCCTTAAGGGCGAGAATGTCCGGCTGACGAAACTTCCCCGGCCGCACCTGAAGCCGTAGCGGCGCAAAGAGGACCTTCCCTCCTCGGGGGCGAAGCAGCAGCAGCAACACCTCGTACAGAAAGGCCAGGATGACCTGATGATCGCGGGTCGGCATCGGGAGGACCTCAATAACGCCATCGGTAAACTCAATGAGATGGTTCGTCTGATCGCTGAGCCTGAGGTACTGCTCAACGCTCCACAGGCCCTGGAGGGGCCGCAAATCCAGATCCAGCCCATCGGCCTCGCGGACCATGCGCAGGTCGTCAGCCCGGGTGTGAGTGGCCATGGCGCTCCACCTTCCGTGAGAGAGTAATCCTGACCAGAGTATACGCGAGCCGGCCAGAGATTAGCAAAACCTCTTGACACAAGAACGGCTGACTTTACCATACTATGGGAAGCCAGGTTTCCCCACGCCCCTGCCCGTGGGAGAACTCCGGCGATCCACGTTGTCTGGGAACTCGCCGATACGCTAATAATACGGTTGTCAGTAGTCTGTGAACTAGGTTTCCTTGCATTTCCGCCCCCCTCCCAACTTTCCCCCGATGGGGAGACGCGCCGGACTCCCTCCCCCAACGGGAGAGGGTTGGGGAGGGGGTTGGAGTTAGCGAAAAACTAAGTCCACAGAGTAATCAGACACCTTGCGGGAGAAGGAGCAACCCATGGCAATTAAAGCATGGGCGCTGAAACACCCCGTCGCGGCCTACATCGCGCTGACGCTCGGCTGGTCCTGGATCGTCTGGTTGCCGCTCTTCTTCATCGCCGAGCCGGGCCGTATCTTTGAGGGCGCGCCTTCCCCCGCGGTGCTGAGCTTGATGTTTGCCGGCCTGCTCGGGCCGGCGCTGGCCGGAGCAGGCCTGACGGCGTTCCTGTACGGCCGGCGGGGCCTGGCCGCGCTCGGCGCGCGGCTGCGCGACGCCCGGGCCGGGTGGTGGTGGCTGGCCCTGCTGGTCATTCCCCTGACCTACGCCCTGCTGCCGCTGCTGCGCTGGATGGCGGGGCATCCGGTTGACGCGGGCGCGATGCTTGCGCGGCTCGGCCCGGCGCTGGCCATCGGCATCTTCGCCGGGCTTGCCGAGGAGCCGGGCTGGCGCGGCTTCCTGCTGCCGCATCTGCTTAAACGCCGCCCACCGCTGGTCGCCGCGCTCCTGGTGGGCCTGGTCTGGGGTGGGCTGTGGCACGGCTACGCCAACTACTTCGGGCTTGGCGACCGGGGCTGGGCCTTCATGCCACTGAATCTGCTCCAGGGGTTGGGGTTGCTCACCGCGTGGTCGCTGATCCTCACCCGCGTGTACCAGCACACCCGCGGCAGCCTGCTGCTCTCCATCCTGATGCACGTGAGCATCTCATTCAGCGCGTTCGTCACGGGCCTGACCTACCGCTCGCTCGGCGACGAGTTGACCTGGACAGCCATTCAGGTGGGGCTGGCCTGGCTCGTGGCCCTCGGCTTCTGGCTGGCCACGCGCCCGGCGGCCGCGGCCCAGGCAACCCCGGTGCCGGGGCCGGCAGGTTAGCGCAGTGGCGCCAGGAAGTGCGGGCGAGCCAGGAAGGCGTCCTGACGCCGAATACGGCAGCAGGGCCGGTGGCGCTTGTGGAACATCGGGCGCTGCTCAGAACCGGCAGGGGCGACCAGCCGGTCGCCCCTGCCGGTCCAGACGGGCGGGAAGGTGGCGGGCAGCGCCCGCTCCACCTGTGGGTAATGTATAGTCCCTGGCGAGGGTTTCTGGCTCCTTCTCCAACGGGGGGGCTGGGGGAGAGGGCGGACATGCCAGGAAACGTACTTTACCGACCAATTCGTGGTCTGTGAACGAAGTTTTTCGCTCAACACGCCCCCTCCCCAACCCTCCCCCGCCGGGGGAGGGAGCCTGCCTCCTCCCCCGCAGGAAGGAGGTTGGGAGGGGGACGGAAATGTCAAGAAACTTGCTTTACAGACCAATTATGCGGCCAGGGGGAGGATTTCCCTCCCCGGCTCCGCCCAACGACGCAGGGCAGAGCGACGCCGGCGGACGATGTGCGTTGTAACTCCGCAGAGTATACTCTCCTCAGATAGATCAGGGCCGGCTGCCATACACTGTAGCGTGCAAGCCTGCCGGCCCGTCCCTCCTCTTCCGCGACTGCCCCTGGCGGGTCAGTCGCTTTTCTGTTACACTCGTGCGCGATTGTGCGCTGCACATTCCTAAAATGGGGAAACCGGGGTTCCCCATTCCCCTGCATGTGCATGGGCGTTCGCCACCCTCCCGGTTGATGGCAGGGGCGGGGGAGACCGGGGTTCCGCATTCTCTCAGGTGTAGGGTTTTTCAAGCGAGAAGGGGTTTTTAGCATTCCCATACGTTTACGATTCTCACCCCCCGCCCCCCTCTCCCTGAGCGGGAGAGGGGGAGTTGGGCGTCTCAATGCCCCAGATGGCGCATGCTCGCCTCGCACGCGCCGGAAAACCCTACCCCTGAGAACCGGGGAGACCGGGGTTCCCCATTGCCCCCTGCCGCAAGGGATGGGCGGGCGCGGCGCGTCTGCCCATCCCTCCCCTGGTGATAGCTGGAGGCTTTTGTGATACGTGTGCTCCTGGAAGTGCTGCTGCCAGTCGCGCTGGTGGCGGCGGCAGGCATGGTCCTGCGCCGCCGCATGGCCCTCGATCAGGCCACGCTGAACCGGGTGGTCATCTATGGGTTAAGCCCGGCGCTGATCTTCACCTCGCTCGTGACCACCGATCTGTCGGGCGCCGGCGCGGCGCGGATGCTGGCCCTGGCGCTGGGGGTGCTGCTGGCTATGGGCCTGATCAGTTGGGCGACTGGCAGGCTGCTGGGATTGCGCGGCGGCAGCCTGAGCGCCCTGGTGCTGGTGGGCGCGTTTATGAACTCGGGCAACTACGGGTTGCCAGCGGCGCGCTTCGCCTTTGGCCAGGAGGGCCTCAGCCTGGCGCTGTTTTACTTCATCGTTCAGGCGATTATGGGACAGACGGTGGGAGTGGCGGTGGGCGCGGCGGGCAATGCCCGCTCCGGCGCCGGCGCGCCCCTCGAGGTGACGCAGCGCGTGCTGCGGATGCCGCAGGTCTACGCTACTGCGGCGGCGCTGCTGGTGCGCGCGACGGGCTTTGACCCCACGGCGGCCGGCGGGGCCGTCCTGGGCCTGTTCCGGGGCGTCACGCTGCTTGGCGAAGCCGCCCTGCCGATGATGCTGATCGTGCTGGGCGCCCAGCTTGGCAGCGGGATAGCGCGCGAGGACCCCTGGCTAGTGGGTCTGGCCTGCGCGCTGCGGCTGGCAGTCTCGCCGCTGGTGGCCTATGGCCTGGGCCTGATGCTGGGGTTGCAGGGCATGAGTCTGGCGGTGGGGGTCATGCTCTCAGGGATGCCCGCCGCGGTGCATACCACCATCACCGCGATCGAGTTCGAGGCGCGCCCCAGCCTCGTCGTCGCCGTGGTGGTCGCGTCGTCGGCGCTCAGCCTGGTGAGCCTGGCGGTGCTGCTGGCGGTCCTGCCGGGGTGATGAGGGGAGCGCGTGGTAAAGGAACCTTATGCGAAATCGGTATCTCCGGGATACGGTTCCACCTGCCAGCCTATCCGCGAACGTGGGCTGTAGGTGATCAGGTAGCTCCGTCCCGGCTCAAGGGGTTCCCACACGGTGTGGGGTATCTGAATGGTAATTGAGGCGTCAAAGACGGCGTAAAAGTGTTTCGGGCTGCGCGCGGAACTGTACTTGCGCGTCAGGCGCGCCGTGTGGACAAGGGCCACCCCGTCGCGCGCGTCCAGCGCGAGATTGTAGGTGCGCCACGCCGTGAGCCCGAGCGCTGTAAGCGCGAGGAGCAGAAACAGGCCGATGAGGATCCTGATTAACAGCACGTCGCCAGCAACGATGAACATGCACGACAGCAGCGCCCCCAGACCGACAATGACAACGGCTACCACTCCTGCTGTCAGCCAGGCGATGGCCTTAAGAACGTTTCGTTGTTCGATGGTGAGCGGAATGCTTTGCATATCCCCCGTCCAGATCATACGCTGCCTGGTACTGGCGGGACGAACACCAGTGTTCTCGTGGGTACAACCTTCAGGGGTGCGCCTACAGCTCTTTCCCCATCACCCCATGCCGCCCAGGGCAATGAACAGGAGCGTACCCAGGCAGAGGTAACTGCCGTAGGCGATATAGGTCGGCGTGGGCCGGCCGGCGCGCCGGGCAATGAGAATGCCCGCCGAGACGACGCCGGCGAGGAGCATGCCGTAGAACAGCGCCGGGGCCAGGTTGAGCAGACCTACCGCCGCGCCGATGAAGATGGCCAGGTAGACATCGCCGAGACCAAACGGCACGCCAGCCCCCGGGAAGAGGAGGCGCGCCGCCAGATAAAACAGCATAAAGACGAAGCCGCCGGTAAGGGCGCCGAGGGCGACATTGATCCAGTTCAGACCGGCGAGCGGCCCGGCGATCAGGGCCACCAGGGCCGCGCCGAGAATGACGAAGGTGTAGATGTAGCGGTAGAGCCAGTCAATCGCCCCGGTAACGATCAGCACTGCGCAGACAAAGGCCAGGTAGAAGAAGCCCGGACCGAAGCCGTAGAGGTGATAGAGCCGCAGCAGAATGAGCGCGGTAATCAGCTCAACCAGGGGATAGATCCAGTGCAACCGACGCCCGTCGGCGGCGCGGCCCCGCTGGAACAGCCAGCCCGCCACGGGGATCAGTTGCCAGGGGGCCAGGGGCGCGCCCGTGCGGGTGCAGCGGGGCCAGCCCAGCAGGCGCCGTTCGCGCGGAATGCGGATGATCAGCACGTTGAGCAGCGCGCCGAGCACCAGTCCGGCCAGAAAGACGAAAAGCGCGGGAAGCATGCGAGTGTCCGTACCTGTACTGCTTCAGCGGCGGAGCGCGCCGGGAAATGGGCAACGCTCCTCTCCGCGCCGGGCGGGCAGATCCCACCCGTTGTATCATACCAGCCAGGTGCGACCAGGATGGATTTTGGATTTTAGATTTTGGATTTTGGATTTTGGATGGGGCGGGGCGCGCTGGATTTTGGATTGGGGGTGTGGGATTTTGGATTGGGCGCGGGGGAGCGATGGGATTATGATGGCCGCGCCTGCGGATCGGCCTCGAATTGCGGGTGCAACCTTCCATTCTCGCCAGCACGCAGAGCAACCGGCGCCCAGGATCAAACTGGCCGATCTGCGCGGCGCGACCGCAACCGCTTCCTTCGGCGCCGATCCCCGACATGCGTTTCCGGTGTTCGAGGCGCGGTGCTACCGGCTGGCGTCGCTCTACGATCCGCTGCTGGCGATGAACATGTTGCAGGTCGATCCGTGCATAGCGCAGCGATAACCACAGGGAACGGGAAAGGCGTCACCCGACTCCCTCCCGCGCCTGGCCGGCGCTCTCCTGGCCCTGTCCTCTCAGCCCCGGCAAGGATCACGCCTCGCCCTGATCTACCCCCGGCAACGGGGCGAGGGCGCGGGTGAGGGCGGCCCACTCGGCGAGGGTGACGGTCTCGGCGCGGCGGGCAGGAGCGATGCCGGCGCGCTCCAGCGCTGCCAGGGCCTGCTCGCGGGAGACTCTGACCCCCAGCGCGGCCAGGCCGCCGGCAAGGGCGTTGCCGAGTTGCTTGCGCGGGTGCAGGAAGCCCGCTTTGATCACCCGGAAGAGCGTATTGGCATCGTCTATCTCGACCGGCGGGGCGTCGTGGCGGCGCAGGCGCAGCACCGCCGAGTCGACCGCCGGCTGGGGATAGAAACTGCTGGCGGGCACGCGGGCGACGATCTCGGGGGCGGCATAGAATTGCACAGCGTGGGCGAGCACGCTCAGGTCACCGGGCGCTGCGGTGATGCGCTCGGCAACTTCCCACTGCACCAGCACCACGCTCAGGTCGGGCGGTTCGCGGGCCTCGAGGAAGTGGCGCAACACGGGCGCGGTGATGGCGTAGGGCAGGTTGGCCACCAGCTTGTAGGGCGGCTGGCGCCCGGCGGCGGCGAGGAGTTCGCCGGGGGTGACGCGCAGCACGTCGGCCTGCACGATCCGCAAGGGGGCGCCGGCGAATTCGTCGCGCAGGCGCGCCGCCAGGCGCTTATCCAGTTCGACGGCGATGGTGAAGCCAGCGCGCCGGGTGAGTTCCCAGGTCAGCACGCCGAGGCCCGGCCCGACCTCGATCACCAGGTCATCGGGCCGCAGGGCGGCGGCCTCGACAATCGTGGCCAGGGCGCCAGGATCGATGAGAAAGTTCTGCCCCATGCCCCGCGTCGGGCGCAGGTCGAGGGCGCGCAGGGCGGCGCGCACGCGCCGGGGATCGAGGTAAGGATTCACGACTCGATTGGTACGATGACCCTCACGGTCGTGCCTTTGCCGGGGGTTGAGGTGATCTCGGCATGCCCGCCGACCAGGCGGGCGCGTTCGTCAATGTTCAGCAGGCCGAAGGAGCCCCGCTTCTCGTAGGAGCGCAACACGCTCTGCATATCGAAGCCGGCGCCGTCGTCCTGGACCACGGTCACCAGATGATCGCCTTCGTGGCTCAGGCGCACCCAGATGTGGGCGGCGCGGGCGTGCTTCAGGGCGTTGTTGATGGCCTCCTGGATGATATTGAAGAGGGTGCCTTCGGCCTTGGTCCCCAGCCGCACATCTTTCAGGTCGCCGGCTTCGAGGATGATCCGCGGTTCCTGGCCGCCATTTTTGAAGCGTTCCAGATACTGCTCGAGGGTGGCGCGGAGGCCCTGGCTTTCAAGCACAAGCGGGCGCAGCTCGAAGAGCATGGTGCGCACCTCGTAGGTGGTGCGCTTGGCCAGGCTGCTGAGCTTGTCAAGCTCCTCGACGACCCGGTCGGGGTCGCGTTCCAGCAGGCGCTTGATAAACTCCACGTTCATGGTAATCGCCGCCAGAGCCTGGGCGGGGCCATCGTGGAGATCGCGGGCGAGCTGGTGGCGCACCTGCTCTTCCTTGGAAATGAGCTTGTTGCGCTCTTCCTTCAGATCGAAGATCAACTGGGCGTTGTGCAGAGCCATGATGGCATAATTGGCCAGGGCGGTCAGGTTGGCGACCTGTTCGCCGGAGAAGGCGTCGGGCGCGTCGCTGGCCACCACCAGGAGGCCGTAGGTGCGCATCCCGGCGCGCAGGGGAATGAGACAGGCGCGAGTGCAGGAGCGCAGGGTCTCGAAACTCTGCAAATCGGGTTCGCGGGCCACATCAGGCACAATGCGGGCCTCGACGCTGCGCAGGGCGGCGAACAAGCCGCTGCTCACCGTAATGCGCCGCGCCTGATCAGCCGGCGCGAGGGACTGGCTGGCGGCGACGTAGAGTTCGTCGGGTTGGCCGGAAGCCAGGAGCACGAACCCGGTTGAAAAGGGCACCAGTTTGCGACTCTCGCGCAGCGTGGTCTCGAGCACCTGGCGGTAGTCGACTGTTGTGGAGAGGGTATAGGCCACCTCGTAGAGGGAGCGCATCTGGTCGCGGTAGGCGCGCGCCTCGGCGAGGGCTTCTTCGGCCTGCTGGCGGGCCTGCACTACACTGGCGCGGTTGTTCTCGCTCCAGCGTTCGGCAAGCCCGCTGGTGAGCAGCGGCACATAGACCAGGGTGAGGGCGCGCAGGCCCAGACCCACGGTATCGAGGGTATTGATGGGCGGGGCGCTCTCGGCGGCGATGATCAGGCGCCAGCCCAGAAAGGCGAACACGTAGAGCAGCGCGGCGAACAGGCCGGAGAACAGGCTCGCCAGCGGTGGATGGCGGAGCGCCGCATTGATAAGCGGGACCAGGTAGAGCGGAAAAAAGATGACCACCTGCTCACCGCCGAAGAAGGTCATCAAGGCGATGAACAGCAGGTCAACGACATAGGCCAGGCTGAGCAGGTGGTCGGCGGCGGGAATGAACAGGGCCAGGGTGGTGAGCAGGCTGAAGCCCGCGTAGGCCCAGAGCACCATGAGCAGCGGCGGGCTTTCAGTGGTGAGCGGCCACAGCGGTGCGCCGGTGAGCAGACCGGTCACTGCCGCCAGGAGGACGACAGTCAACCAGCGCGCCACCGTGTAAAAGCGCTCGCCACCGGGGAATCGCCAGCGATCCACACCCGTTTTAAGTTGAGGAGCAAGGTTCCTTGCCGTCGTCGCCTTCACGGATCTCCTGCGAGCAGATGGGGAGGCATGAGCGCTCCACGCTCATGCCTCCGGCCAGATCAGAGCGTCTTGAGGGTCTCAAGGGTCGCGCGCACCGCGTCCGCCGACTTCTTGAGCAGGGCCATTTCTTCCTCGTTGAGGGGCAGTTCGATAATCTTCTCGATGCCCCCGGCACCGAGGATCACCGGAACGCCGAAGTACATATCGGAAAGCCCGTACTGACCGGTGAGATACGCCGAGGCGGCAATGAGCCGCTTCTTGTCCTTGAGAACCGCCTCGACCATCTGGGCGGTGGCCGCGGCGGGGGCATAGTAGGCGCTGCCGGTCTTGAGCAGATTGACGATCTCGCCGCCGCCCTTGCGCGTGCGCTCTACGATGGCGTCGAGGCGCTCCTTGGGGATGAACTCGGTGACCGGGATGCCGCCGATGGTCGAAAAGCGCGGGAGCGGGACCATCTCGTCGCCGTGGCCACCCAATAGCATCGCCTGAATATCCTCGACGCTGATTCCGGTCTCCATGGCGATAAAGGTGCGGTAGCGAGCGCTATCGAGGATGCCGGCCTGCCCCATCACCCGCTCTTTGGGAAAGCCGCTGACCTCGGCGGCGAGGTAGGTCATGGCATCAAGCGGGTTATTGACCATAATAATCACTGCATTGGGCGAGAGAGGCGCGGCCTTGCTGATGCAGTCGCGGGTGATGTCAGCATTGACTTTGATCAGATCTTCGCGGCTCATCCCCGGCTTGCGCGGGGCGCCGGAGGTGACGACAATCACATCGGAATTGGCAGTGTCAGCGTAGTCGTTGGTGCCGCTGATCCGCGCGTCAAAGCCCATAATCGGCCCGGCCTGGTACAGATCAAGCCCTTTGCCCTGAGGGATGCCTTCCAGAATGTCGAGCAGAACAATGTCGCCGAGTTCCGCGGCGGCGCACCAGTGAGCAGTCGTGGATCCGACGAACCCTGCCCCGATAATACTGATCTTCTTGCGCATACGTGGCCTCCTCTGCGTGGCTGATCGGCGGTCCTTCCCGCCACGAGCATCCTGTCGGGCATGGCGCCTACGACATGGCAGCATTGTAGCATAACGTGTGCGCCGCGCCGCGCAGACGGCTATCCCGGCGTATTATAAGCCGTCGCTGGCTCCACAGGCGTACCAGGAGCGCGGCCCCCCGGCCACGAGCATCGCGGCGGCAACGAGCGCCACTGTTGCTGAACTCCGACTCGATACCATGTTTGAAACGCGCCCGACCAGATGGCCCTCACCTCCACACCTCCACACCTCCACATCTCCACACATCGGTTATGGAGGACCATAGAACGCCTGCCTGGCGGAGAATGTCCGGGTTCGAAACACGCCTGGAGTCTACGGAGGGACCTATGTTTAGCCCCGTTCGCGCCGATTTTCCCGCGCTGGCCGATCTGACCTATCTCAACCTGGGCACCCACGGCTTGATGCCGGAACCGGCCCTGCGGCGTTACCTGACCGCCGTGGCACGCTACGAGCGCGAGGGTTATTTTGCCCACTATGACCTTTTAGCGACGCGCGAGCGGGTGCGCGCGCGCCTGGCGGCGCTTATCGGGGCCTCTCCAGCGACCCTGGCCCTGACCGGCAATGCCAGTGATGGCGTCAACCTGGTGGCTGCCGGCATCGCCTGGCGCCCCGACGATGAGGTGGTGATCAGCGATCAGGAGCATCCTGCCGTCGAAAACCCCTTCGCCTACCTGGCCTTCCGTGGCCGGCTGCGGCTGCGCCGCTTCTCGCTGGCAATGGATCCGCAAACCACCCTGGACAACCTGGCCGCGGCGTTGACCCCGCGCACGCGCCTCCTGGCGGTCAGCGTGGTCAGTTCCCAGACGGGCGCGCGCCTGCCTCCTGTCGAGGCCGTGGCCCTGGCCCATGCCCATGGCGTCGAGGTGCTCCTCGACGCTGCGCAGGCCCTGGGGCAACTGCCGCTCGATGTGACGGCCCTCCAGTGCGACTACCTGGTGAGCAATGGTCACAAGTGGCTGCTGGGACCCAAGGGCGTCGGACTGCTCTACGTCCGCCCTGACCGGCTGGAGGGGCTGACGCCGGCCCATGTGGGCGCAGGGTCATTGCGCGAGGACGCGCCGGTTCCGACGCTTCAGCCCACGGCGGCGCGCTTCGAGTTTGGCACGCGGGCACTGCCGCTGTGGGAAGGGATGGACGCCACGCTCGACTGGTGGGAGGAACGAGACGCGGCGGCGCTTCAGGCGCATATGGCCGCCCTGGCCGCTGAGTTGAAGAGCCGGGTGGCGGCCCACCCGCGCCTGCGGCTGCTCTCACCAGGGCCCTGGGAGCACAGCTCGGCCCTGGTGAGCTTCCAGGTCGCGGATCGGCTCGACGCCGTGGAACTGCTGCGGGCGCTCTGGGCGCAGCGGGTGCTGGTGCGCGCTGTTCCCGAACGGAACGCCCTGCGCGTCTCGACCGGCCCGTTTAATGACAGCGGCGACCTCGACCGGCTGTTCGCCGCCCTGGAGCGGATTTGATGCCAGAGCGCCGACCGGAATGCTTGATCCATCTCCACGCCAGGCCCCCCCGCTCCGCCTCTGGTACGACCCCTCTACAGCGCAATCGGCAACTCCCGATCGCGCCGTGCGCTGACGCGCAGAGGATTGCCACGCGTTACACTTCTGGCGGGAGTCGAGACCGGGAGGCCGTTATCCGATTTTGGATTTCGGATTTTGGATTTTGGATTTTGGATTTCGGATTGCCGTGTCTGGGTTCCCAGGGCGAGCTGACGATGATGCGCATGCACTCGGTTCAACAGGAATTGGCGCCATGCCTGCGACGTCACTGGCTATCGAGACCAGCAGGCTGACCAGATACGACGGGCTGCGCCGCAGCGTTGCCAGCGTGAGCCTGGCGGTCCCGGCAGGGGCGCTGCTGGGCCTGCTCGGTCCGCCCGGCGCAGGTAAGAGCACCCTCATCAGGCTGCTGGCGGGACGTTTGTGTCCCGCCAGCGGGCGCGGCGCGATCTTTGGCCACGATCTGCGGCGCGAGCGGAGAGCCGTTCGGGCGCTTACGAGCGTGGTCACGGCGGTCCCGCCGCTGATCGGCAGCCTGTCGCTGCGGGCCAATCTGCGCCTGCTGGCCGTGCTGAGGGGCCAGGGCGCGGCGGCGCCGGTGGATATGGCGCTGCGCCGGGTGGATCTGGAGGCGCGCGCCGGGGCGCCTGCCCGCGAGGCTGCCAATGCCGAGCGCTGGCGCCTGGCCATCGCCGCCGCCTTGCTCCACCGACCCCGCCTGCTCTTCCTGGATGAACCGACCGTTGATCTGGATCCTGCGGGGGTTGCGGCCCTGCATCGCGTGCTCAGGGGCCTGCACGGGGAAGGGTTGACACTGGCGCTTGCCAGCCAGCGGGTGGAGGAAGTGGAGCGCCTCTGCACCCACGTCGCGCTGCTCCGAGAGGGGCATCTGCTGGCGTATGGCCCGATCGAGGACTTCCTGCGCGGCGAAGATGCACTGCTGATCACGGCCGAACCTCTGCCAATCGTCGCGGCAGTGGCGGCCCATTTCGGTTATGAGGCCTTGCCAGCGGGCCGCGGCGCCCTGCGGGTGGCAGCAGGCCCCGAAGCCGCTCCGGGGCTGATCGCCGCCCTGGTGAGCGCCGGGGCGCGCGTGTTTGAGGTAACCGCGGAGCGGCGCGGTCTGGCGCGCTGTCTACCGGAACTGGAAACTCGGAAGGAGCGCTAAGACGCCGCTTCTGGCTGATGCGGACCAACCTGCCGGTAGAAGTCTACAATGATGCCCTCTGGTCCGGCAATCATCGCCGACTCTGTGCCCCAATCCGTTCGTGTCGGTTCAAGCAGAACGGCTGCGCCGGAGCGGCGCGCCCGTTCAAGGGCGCCTTCCACATCATCCACCTGGATATGCAAAATAACCCCTGCCGCTTCCTGTACGGGAACGAGGGCGTCAGGACTGAGCATAATCATTATGGCCCCGCCGTCGAGTTCGGCGAAGCGCGCATCCTCAACGCGGACAGGTAGACCGACGACATCGCGGAAAAAGGCAGTGGCAGCCGGAACATCGCGCACAATCAGGTCAAGCTGATTACAGTTTCGCATGGCGACTCCATATTTCCGATTGTAGATTCTGGATTTTCGATTGCGGTCTTACACTGCCAATACCAATGAATCAAGGTTAAGCGGGAATACTGGCATCTGGACCCTGATCCCCTGAGAACGAAACGAACAGGCGACTTACCCTTACCTTATCGCATTCACAATTGACCATACAATAGCGATTATGATAACCAGCCAGATGGCAATCACCATCATCGCCCCGGCGCGGCTGATCGGTTTGCCCTGCTGCACCATCTCTTCGGACTTCCGCCGAGCTTCATCCATTACTTCAGGCGGGATCATCTTCAAAGCAATGATGACGCCCAGAGGAGTTATCACCAGGTCGTCGAGATAGCCAAGAACAGGAATGAAGTCTGGAATCAGGTCTATAGGGCTAAAAGTATGCGCTACCACCAGACCGAGAACGGCTTTAGCGTACCAGGGAACTCGCGGATCACCAGCAGCGATATACAGAGCGTAAACTTCTCGTTTTAGAGCGCGGGCGCGTTGCTTAAGTTCGGCAATCACAGCCATCACCCCTGAGGTTGTCACGATTGGCCCGCCCAGCGGTCATACCCATCGTGTGCGCCAATCCAGAATCAGGTGACTGTATCTTCTTTGAGGAGACCCGACGCTCAGGATTCCGAATCGATCCGCACTGAATAGATGGGCCGGTTTTCTTTCACCCGCTTGAAGAAAAGGTTCCGATGGGCGGATTCTCTCGCCAAACTTTGCAGGCTTGCCGTGGCCGTCAGCGGACTTCAGGGGCAACGCCCGACAGGGCTTGCAGAGAGACTCAGTCGTTGATGATTTGATTGATGTTCGATGCATTCGCCGCCTTCATCGAACATTGGCATCGTGGGGTATCTGCCGGAGCGAGTCACGGATGTGTTTTGCCGCTTCGCCGATAATCTCAATCCTCCGGAGGTATTCGCGCACTGACAGTTGCATATTCAACCTCACATAGAATATGCGGGCCGATGTACGGGCTTAATAACTCAGTCGTGATCAAATCAACCTTGGGGCCAAGCAAATCTTCGTGGAAAAAGGCAAGCTGCATGATAATGATCAAACGTCTTCTGCTCTGGCTCGAACTCGACCAGAATGTTCACATCACGCTGATCATTCCACACAAATGAACCAAAGAGTCCACAGCGTCGCACACCAAAGCGCCGCAACTGGAGTTGGTGCGCCTGTAACAGGGCCAGAATCGGCTCTTTCGTCTGGACCGTCACATACACCTCGCATATCGGCTCTCGCACGTCCACGATTATAGCACGCTGGTGTCGCAACTGGCACCGGTAGCCAGGAATGGCGCCGGTCGAAGGTTCGGGTGCTCGTGGTGGATACGAGGTCGATGGGTGCAGGCGAACGCCCTGCGCGTCAGCCGCGCCGCCTCCGGCGGCGTCGGCTGGATGCGCAGGTTGGGCGGCACTCTGCTACATCAGAACCTCATCCAACCAATCAAACAGCGTTTGATTGGAAAGACTGAGGTTATTCACCTGGCAGTGAGCTTCTGCACCTTCTTCGGCTGTGAACACGCGGATAGCTTTTTGCCCGCGTAGCCGATCATAACATTCGTGCGTTTGTCGAATACACTCTGCTGGATCAGCCGTGCTCACCATGCACAACATTGCACATTCGATCTGCTCTACCTCCACGCGCGCCTGCTTGACTTTCTCCATATACTCCGTAATTCGGTTAACGCCCATAGACCAAAGTAATTTGCTCAACGCAACCTGTACCACAGGATTGCGGCGCGTAATGATTCTAAGCAACATTTCCTTCAAGGCGTTTGGGGCTTTTTGGAATGCCGCCCATTCTGATTGAATCAGGCGCGAGAGGTCAATGATGGACGGATTCGCTATACACGCTTTGATGCGCTTTTCAAACGCGGCGGCTCTGGTGACAGCATAACCACCGCCGCTGATCCCGTAAATCGCTAACCGTTCTCCATCCACTTCAGGCAGCCCCAATGCAAAATCTACGATCTGATGTGCTAGCGCCTCAGTGTCTAGACGAACACTCATTCCATCGAGGATTGCCTGACCCTGCCCAGGTCCTTCAAACATCAAGACGTTATACCCGCGCCGAATGCCTGCCGCGCCGCCAAAGAAATACATATCTTCAGCCACACCATCGCCACCACTGACTGCCAGCAGGGTTGGACGCCTGGCGCCTGTGGCATCGGGTCGCATAAAGTAACCTGTGAGCGTCTTGCCATCAAAAGGTATCTGAAGTGGGATTACGGGTGGATTGGATAACTCGGCTACCTTGCGAAAACACTCTCTCATTCTTTGCCAAGTGGTAGGCAAATCGGCATCTTGAGGGGACTGGCAAAGGGAAGCAAAGCGGTAATAAGTCATCGCGCGCAGATAGGTTTCACGGGCGCTCACCAAGCGACTTTTGGTTTGCATAAACGCAGCCGCTTGTTCCAAGTGTGCCGCCATACTTTTCCATGCTCTTACCCAGCTTGCCGGATCGCTTTCGTTGATTTGCGATGCGATATACAAGCATTCTCCAAGTTCAGCCCCTTGATAAGTTGAGAATCCCATCGCCCATGACAGGTAGAAGTCAAGGTCTTGATTCTTGAAAAAGATGTGTTGCTGATGTCTTTGAAATACCCTTTCTTGTCCCATAATGACTCCTCTACAATTACTGCCGCCCAACATGAAGCAGCCCGCCTGCCGCCGCCTATTCCCGCAGGCGCCATATTATATCCATTTCGGATTTTGGATTGTGGATTTTGGATTGCTGTATACGTCGCCTCAGTGAGATCCGGCAATGTTACGCATGCACAATATTCAACAGAAATCAATATCAGGCCGATAGCTGTCCGTCTATTCCTGCCCTATTCGGGCGTTCGACCGCCATGCGTCTGCCTGACCCCCCCTCTGCAAGATTAGCCGGACAGCCATCCGTCTCCCGCCTCGCCACGGCGTTCCGCTGCCGCTCGTCCGCCTGATACCCGCCCGCGCCGGCTGCGACGGACATCAATCAATGCCCTACGCTGCTGGACGGCAACCGCAGGGTCATGTCTCCGACATGGAGCAAAAAGCGATGATGCGCGCGCTATTCGCCTTCGAGCGGCTTGAGACGCCGTTCGATGTCCTCGAGCGCTATTCTTCCTGGCTCCTTCCGCCGTTCCGCCGGAAAGTCTGCGAATTCCCGGCTGTTCCCCAGCGCAGCCACTTCGCGGTCAAAGTCGTCTGCGGCTTCGAGGATATAGCGCCGGACCTCTTTGGTGACGATCAACACCGCCTCTGAACGCGCTGCGCGCACACGCCAATCACGCTCCCATAAGCTCATCGGCTGCGGCGAGCAGAGCGGCGATGCGTTCCGGGCTGAGGGGCGGCTGTCTGGCGCGCAGGTAGAGTTCCAGCGCGCGCCGGGGGGTGAGGCCGTCGAGCAATTCGGGTTCGGCGGCAGCGAAGCGCCGGCGGCCGGCGCGTTCCACGTGAAACACGATCCCGGCCACTACGAAGGCCCCGGCGTCATCGAGCAGGCGGCGGATCTCCTCCGACCGCAGCGTGTCGGCCTGCTCGCGGGTGACCCGCAGTTCCACCCGCACCACCGCGCCGCGCAGGTCCTGGCGCGCAATCAGCGCGGCGAGGGTGCCGGCGGGGTCGCTGCTGCGGCGCAGATCCTCTTCGATGCTCACGAACGGGCGCGCCCGCAGCGGATGGAACGTCCAGCGGGCCTTTCCGTTGGTGATCTCCACCAGCACGCAACCCTTTGGCTCGTCACGCTCGCCGAAATCCACCCGCTCCAGGCTGCCGGGGTACACCATTGGCGGGTCGTGGTGTAACACCTGGTGGCGGTGGATGTGGCCGAGGGCCACGTAGGCCACCCCGGGGTGGATGAACAGCGAGCGGGGCAACACCAGGTCCTGGCCCAGGGTCATTACCCGTTCGGCGCCGACCTGCGCGCCGTCGAGGCTGCCGTGAAAGGTGATGATACCCGGTCGTTGCGGATCGAAGCCGCGCGCCTGCTCCTCGATGAAGCGCTCCAGGCGCCGGCGCAGCTCGTACTCGATGTCGGCGAACGAGGCGCCCCGCAACTCCTCGCGGCTGAGCAACATCTGCCGCGTGATCCAGGGAACGGCGAGGATGCGCGCCGGGCCGACGCGGGTGGGCACCTCGTAGAGGCGGGGGCGGTCGGCGATGGTCACGCCCTCGATCTCCAGGGCGCGAAAGATCTCCACCGAGTGGGCCCGGCCCGCCGCCGGGGAGATGTCGTGGTTGCCGGTCAGGATAAACACCGCTACATCGGCGGCGCGGAGGCGTTGCACCCGGCGGGCGAACTCGCGCTGGTGGGTGGGGTTGGGCGAGCGGTTCTTGTAGACGTCCCCGGCGATGAGGACCAGATCTACCCCCGCCTGCAGGCCAAGATCCAGCGCCTCGTCCAGGCGCTCGAGGTAATCCGCCAGGCGAGTGTGCAGCCCGGTGGCGGGATCGAGGCGCCCATAGTTCTCGACGCCGATGTGCAGATCGGCGAGATGGAGGATCTTCATGCCGGTCGCCTCTGCGTCGCCCGCGGGCTAAGCCGCGATCGGCTCGCGTTCGGCGCCCTGCGCGGCGACCGCCCGCAGGCGCGCCACGAGGGCCGGGAGGGTCTCAAGCACGCAGGTGATGTCGGCCTCGGTGATGCCATGGCCCAGCGAGAAGCGCACCGAGGCGTTGGCGGCGGCGGGCGAGAGGCCCAGAGCCAGCAGCACGTGAGAGGGTTCGAGCGACCCGCTGGTGCAGGCCGAGCCGCTGCTGGCGCAGATGCCCGCCTGGTCGAGCAGCAGGAGCAGGCTCTCGCCTTCGATGCCAGCGAAGCCCAGATTGGCGTTGCCGGGCAGACGCTGGATACGGTCGCCATTGAGCCAGCTATTCGGCACGGCGGCGAGCACCCCATCCACCAGCCGGTCGCGGAGGGCGCGCAGGCGCTCGGCGGCGGTGGGGCGCCGTTCTTCGGCCAGCGTCAGGGCCGCGGCCAGACCGACGATGCCGGCCACGTTCTCGGTGCCGGCGCGCCGCCGCCGCTCCTGGGCGCCGCCGTTGATCTGCGGCAGCAGCGGCGCGCCTCGCCGCGCGTAGAGGGCGCCGACGCCCTTGGGACCGTAGAACTTGTGAGCGGTGAGGCTCAGATAATCCACCTTGAGCGTCTCGACATCGAGGGGCAGCGACCCCGCGGCCTGCACCGCGTCGGTGTGGAAGGGCACGCCAGACTCCCGGCAGATCGCCCCCAGCTCGGCAATGGGCTGGATGACGCCGATCTCGTTATTGGCGTACATCACCGACACCAGGGCCGTGTCGGGGCGCAACGCCGAGCGCAGATCGTCGGGCCGCACCAGGCCGCGCTCGTCTACGGGGAGCAGGGTCAGTTCGAACCCGTGGTGTTGCTGGAGGTATTCGGCAGCGTGCAGGACGGCGTGATGCTCGATGGCGCTGACGATCAGGTGCGCCCGCACGCCCGCCGCGCGCCGGGCCAGGGCCGCGCCTTTGATCGCCAGGTTGATGCTCTCGCTTCCCCCGCCGGTGAAGATCACCTCACGGTGCGAGCATCCCAGCACCAGAGCCACCTGTTCGCGGGCATCGTCGAGGGCCTGCAGCGCCGCGCGCCCCAGGCGATGGATGCTTGATGGATTACCGTAGTGCTGCGTGAGGTAGGGCAGCATCGCCTCCAGCACGCGCGGATCGAGCGGGGTCGTGGCCGCGTGATCCAGATAAATGATACGCTCGCTCATCAGTGACTCCTCCGGAGAGGCACACAGATGGTAGTATACCATACCCGATTCACGTGCAATGGGTGCCAGGGTATGGCGGGGTGCGACGAAACGTTCTGCAGGATGGGGGAGCAGGCGTCTGGCGACCCGGAACCCGGCAAGCATCCCGCTGGTTCGCGCGCGGTGCTAGTTTCCGGTTTGCTCCGCGGCGCGGCGCCGGTGGGCGCCCCCCTCCCGGCCTGCCCCCGTTGGGGGGAGGAGCGCGGTTCCCTCCCCCAGCGGGGGAGGGTCAGGGAGGGGGCGGGGCGGCGTCCGCCGGGAACGGACGCCGCGCGCTCCTGAAACCCGGTCCGCTTCGCGCAGTGGGGAGCATGCAAAACGTTTCGTCACACCGGGTATGGCGCCATACATCGCACGGCGGCGGGGCCATCACGGCCCCGACTCTACGGCGCCTCAAGGCGCGCGCCGGCGGCCTCGACGCGCACCTTTCCCTCCGCGCCCGGCGGCAGTTCGATGGCCAGGGGCAGATCGGGTCGCAGGGTCAGGGGGGCGCTGCGGAAAACCTCGCGCCCGTCGAGGCTCACCCTCACTGTCGCGCGGGGGACAATCCGCGGCGTCGCCAGGGTCACCGTCAGGCCGCCGTCGTCGCGGCGCGCGAGGCCGAGGGCGCCGTCCGCCGTGGCTGTCACCAGGCGGCCTAACCCCCACAGCGGAAGCCAGGCGCTCTCGATGCCGCGCGTCGCGCCGGGGGCCAGGGGCGGGTTGTCCCAGAAGGTGGCCTGGGCTCCGCTCCAGAGCTCGACGTAGCTACTGTCGTCGTCGGTGTACAGACGCGGATCGTTGCGCGGGCCGAAGCCGAAGATCTTGCCGCCAGCGACGCCCGGACCGTGCGCGACGGCCACGCCGCTGTCGGCGCTCACGTCGTAGACTGCCAGAAACGGCGGCGGTTCAGGAGTAAAGGCGCCCAGGTACCCCGTCCAGGTGGCGGGGTCGCTCAGGTCGCGCCCATCGTGGCGCGGCCAGGCGATGCCCATGCGCGGGCCGGGCAGCCCCGCGTCACCGGTGGCATGGACGATCATCTGCCCGGTAGGGACCACGAAGCGCAGACCCGGCCCCACCCGGTTGTCGCCAGCCGGGCTGAGCATGGCATTGGTCCACAGTTGGAGCGGCTCGGCGGCGCCGGAGGAATTGCGCGCCGCCAGGCGCACCGTGAAGCGCGCCTCGTCGGCCCGCAGGGTGACGCTGCCGCTCACGGCGAAGCCCCGCTGCCGCTCGGTGATCGTGCTACGCACGGTCAGCGCGTCGCGGCCCCGGCTCACCGTCAGGTCCCAGGGGAGATGTTCCAGATAACCGTGCTCCTCGGTGGGCACGGCCCACTCCAGCCCGCCTACCCCCAGCCACCAGCCGCGTTGACCAAAGGGCGCAGGCTTGATCACTGGATTCTGGTAGAAGATCGCCCGCCCGCTGGCGCGGTCCACTGCCTGAAGCAGACGCCCGCCCACCTCTGGCAGAAAGGTCAGGCTGAGGAAGCGGTTCTCGACCACTACGGCCCGGTAGGCACGAGGCCGCAGCGGGCCGACCTGGCTCAACTCAAGCCGTTCGTAGGGAGAGATGGGATCATCGGGCGAGGTGGGGCGCAGCGCCGGCGTCAGGTCGTAGGTCGGGATCACCAGGGTGGTCTCGCGCACGCTGAGCGGTTGGGCGGACACGGGGCGAGCGTACTGCAATGCGTGGCCGTGGCGCCAGCGCAGGTAGTGCTGGCCCACATTGCCCATCTCCACCTGCCAGGGTTCGGGGTTGGCGGGGGTGTAGGTGAGCAGCCGGCGCTCGAAAGCCTGGACCAGCACCTGCGTGTCGCGCCCGCCCACTCGCGCGCGGGTCCAGAACGGCTCGGTGATCGGGCGCCCGAAGACGAAGAGCGGGTCGAGCCAGGCGCGCTGCTGGTCCATGAAACGCTCAAACACCAGAGGCACATTGCGGCCCGTCACCTCATCGTACCGGGCGATGGCGGTTTCGGGCCGCGCCAGGTCCGGGGCGGCGCCGTTGCCGGCGGGGCCGAAGGCGGCGCTGACCGGCTGGCCGAGGCGGGGCGGTTCGCGCCCGGCCCCGGCCAGAGGAGCGAGCATGGCGTAGGTGGGCGCGTCAGGATTATCGGCCAGATCGCCAGCCACGGGGATGGCCGCTGGCGCGCGGGGCACGAACGTCGTCGCCCCGACCTGCACGCGCCCGCCGATCATCTCGACCACCAGCAGGCCGGCGGTCACGAACCAGGAGGAGCGGCGGTCTCCGGCAGGGTCGCCGATCTCCATGCGCGCCTTGTCGAAGTACTGCACCAGGCGCGCGCCGCCGGGCGCCTGATCATAGCGCTCGTAGCGCCGCTCACCGGGCAGGGCGCCCCACGTCCACGACCGACCGGCGCCCCCCCTGGCCACCGACAGATCGGCGCGCGCCCAGAGGTCGCGGAAGGCCGGGTCGGCGAAACCATCGGGCGGGGCGGGGTTGGCCAGGGTCGCTGGCGGGCAGAGGGTCAGGGCGAGCAGGAGGATCAGCGCGGAGAGGGGAACGATGGGCGGGAGACGGCGGTGCTGCCGAAAGATGTGATAGCGCACAACATTCCTACTGTGTTTCGCCAGACCGCCAGCAGGGGCGCGGGAAAGGCCAGTTTCCGCCATAACGCAACTGTAGCGCAACCTTCCCGGTTGCGCTACGAAACGGCATGCAGGCAAGCCGAGACAGGCTCACAACGCCGAACGGCCCCGGAAAGCCAGGCGGCTCAGGGCGATCACAATAATCGCTCCAACCGTCGCCACCAGAAACGTGGTTAGATTAAAGCCGGTAGTCAGGTCCACCCCCAGGATAATTGATGTAAGCCAGCCACCCAGCCACGCGCCAACGATACCCAGCAGCAAGTCAACGAACCAGGGATAACTGCTGCGCATGACGAAACCTGCCACCGCGCCGACGACCAGACCCATAACAATCCACAGAATGAAGCCCATCATCACGCCCTCCCTCTAGCCGCAGAGCGGCTTGTAGTACTGTTTAACGCTCGTCAGAGCAGTTTGACCCGGGCCAGCGTGTGCCGGCGCTCTGGCGCGATAGCATCGGAGCAATGACGCGCCGGCCGGCGTACCGTGCGGCACGTCAATTCTTTACCTGCGGAACCGATTCCGCCAGCCGCTTGAGTTTCTGGAGCGTATTCTTGACCCGCATGGCGTCGGCTGGATTGCCGCCGGCCACAAAGTTGCCCAGCAAGCCGCCCGGCACGTCATAGGCGTAGGTGTAGCGCACCCGCGAGTCTTTGGCCCCGACACTCAAAAAACCTCCCGAGCGGTCAATGTCGAAGGTGTGGTGGCGCTCATCATTGCCCATCCGGGTGGCCAGTTTGAGGGCCATCCGCTTCTGGTCCACGTCCAGGACGGCCCCCGTGCCGCTGTTGTTGCCCTGGCGCCACTGAAAAGAGGCCCCCGGCGCCACCTCGGTCAGGCCCTCGACCTGCTCCATTTGCTCGATCCACAGCGGCCACTTCGACGCGTCGGTGATCAACTCCCAGACCGTTTCGGGGGTCGCGTTGATATCCACGTGCTGCTCGAACGTAACGGCCATATCCGTCTCCTTTCCGGTTTGTCCGGCGTGTCACCTTGCACTCACAGGGCGCAAGGAAGCTGCTGTTCCGGGACGCGGTTTCCCTGTGCGGCCATCCGGGTTGTCATTCGCAGGAGGCGCGGAGGGTCGGGGCCTCCGCGCTCCGCCGGTCCTGCGCGTGGCGAACGTGCCGGGGTTCGCCGGGGCGCAAGACCGCCGCGGGCCGCACCGGGGTTGGGAGGAGGCTATACGTGGCTGCGCTCCTTCCAACGGCAACTCATGGGAAGCGGTTGCTAGGAGAGCCTGTCCTCCCTGGTCTTCACGTTTGATCGTTGTACCGTTTTGGAGTACCTGAAGCTAAGACGCGCAATACGGGGCCGCGGTCACACCAGCTACCGCTCAATTCCGGCGCAACTTGCCACGAAGTGGGCAGTGCGACCGGAGGACGTGACGGTCACACCAGCTACCGCTCAATTCCGGCGCAACTTGCCGCGCGCATAGCCGATCAGCGCGGCCATAGGGAGCGCCGTGCGCGGCAGAAAGCCGCAGCGCCACAGGCCGCCGTGGTTGGCGCCTTCGGTCAACAACTCCAGTGGATGGGCCAGGGGGTAGGCGGGATCGGCGGGGCAGTCGGTGCAGCGCAGGTCGTGCACCCAGAGGGCGGCCATCAAGGCGCGGGTGGTTTCGGGTTCGAAGATCTCGATTCCAAACAGATCGGCGCCGTCGTAGCCGGCCTTGAGGGCCGGGTTCTTGATCACCGAGCGGGTCATGGTCGAAGGGGTCACGTTGATCGCCACCCGCTGCCCGGCGGCCCGGGCGGTGATGGCGCGCCACTGCTGGAGGCGCTTGGCCAGGGCGTAGTTCGGCCCCTGTTCGACGAAGATCCCGTCCACGATGCCGTAGCGTTTGCCGTTGCCGCCATCGAGCAGGCCGCGCACGTGGGGCTGGAGCAGTCGCCCGCCGCTCAGCCCGCGCAGCACGCCAGCGGCAACCGGCCCCAGCGGGCGCGCCTCGAGGGCGTTCTGCATCGTTGCGCGGGCCAGGGCCTCATCAACCGCGAACACATCGGCGGGCGTGGCCATGTACATCAGCGTCGTCTCCGGACGGGTCGCGCTGACAGTGGCAATGATGGCGTCCATCGCCAGCGAGACGCGCAGGTGCCGTTCACCGTCCAGGTAGGCCAGGGCGGCAATATCGAGGGGCGTATCGAGGGAGAGCAGCCAGGCGGCGATCTCCGGCGTCTGGGTGAGCAGATCGGCGCCGGCCAGCTCCGCCCGCTGCGCTACCGGCGCATCGGGGGCGACCGGCTGGCGCGCCGGCGCAATCAGGCGGGCATTGCCGCGGACCACCAGGCCGGCGATGCGCTCCCAGCGCGCCGGGTCGGGCAGATCAACCGCCACGATGTTGGCGCGCCAGCCGGCCAGGGCGGCCAGCGGCCCGGCCTCCGATCCGGCTCCGAGCAGCACCAGGGTGCGGTCGGAGAGGTCAAACCACTCGGGATGCGCGCTGACCCGCCGCAGGGCGCGGGCGTGGCTCGGTTCGATGATGCCGGCTTCTTCCCAGCGGGCGATCTGGGCCAGCAACGCCTCGCCCTGAAGCTGCCGACCGCGGTAGGGCAGCGACCAGGGTTCGATGGCCGGCGATCCCTGGCCGCGGAGTTCGATGCTGAAAAGCGCGCCCGGACGGGGGTGGCGCATCGCCTCGGCCAGCGTATACGCGGCCCCGTCGCGGATGAACTCCACCTGCTCCCAGGCGGCGGCAAGCCCGGCGGAGGCTATCGCCAGCGCGTTCTCGGGGCGGGCGATCCCGGCCTCAGTAAGGGCGCGCAGATGGCGGGGGTACCGTTTTCGCCAGTTGGCCTCGTCGCGCGCGGCCTGCGCCGCCGACGGATTGACCCGGTCCAGCGCCGCGCTACAGATTGCCTTGTTGGCCCGGGTGGTGCTGCGTTCACCGTCTGCCCCCGCCACGAACTGAATCCCCTCCAGAGTGGTTGCTGACATAGAACCTCGCCATACACGCACCGTCAATACCCATAGACGGGCCACGCCCTCTCAGGTGCGCCATATCGTTGGAGCAAACAATGTTGCGCTCCAAAAACCGGCTTTCGCCATCCTCTTGCTCGCAGTAGTATACCGCACTTCTGTGCGGGGGCATGGGGAAACCAGGTTCGTCCACACCCGCTATTCATCGAGGGGCCGGGGTGAAGCCCTCCCAGACCAGGCCCATCGCCCGGATACGTTTGCAGATTTACCGCCGAGCACGCAGAGGAACGTAGCGTAGAGGATGGGCCTCTGGAAGCCATTTGCACCCCTCCGCGCTCTCTGCGACGCCAACGCGTTCGGCAGACCATGCCGCCCGACTTATATTTGACAAAATTGATCACATATATTAAATTATGACTGCCCGCGACACGCGTCGCGGAGCCAGCAGCTCCGGCAATCCTTACCAGAGGTAGATGCCCGATGACATATGGCCTTGTCTCGCTGGTCGGCGCCGGTCCGGGCGACCCCGAGCTGATCACCTTGAAGGGGCTGCGGCGCCTGCAGGCCGCCGATGTGGTCGTTCACGACGCGTTGATCGGGCTGGAGTTGCTGGAGGAGTGCCGCCCCGGCGCGGAGATCGTAGACGCCGGCAAGCGCGCTGGCGGCCCCGCCCGCCCCCAGCAGTGGATCACCCGCCTGTTGATCGAGCGGGCGCGGCAGGGGCTGCGCGTGGTGCGCCTCAAGGGCGGCGATCCGTTCGTCTTTGGGCGTGGCGCCGAGGAGGCCGAGGCCCTCGTCGCCGCCGGCATCCCCTGGGAGGTGGTGCCGGGCGTCAGTTCGGCGGTGGCCGTGCCGGCCTACGCCGGCATCCCCCTCACCCATCGCGCCCACGCAGCCTCGTTCGCCGTGATCACCGGGCATGAAGCCGCCGACCGCGCTGAGTCGCGCCTGCACTGGCAGGCCCTGGCCCGCGGGATTGACACTCTGGTGTTCCTGATGAGCACGGGCCGGTTGGCCTCGATCAGCGCGCGCTTGATCGAGGCCGGGCGTCCGGCCTCGACCCCCGCCGCCGTTATCCGCTGGGGCACCACTGCCGAGCAGGCGCAAGTCGTCGCCGATCTCGCCACCATCGCCGAAGCGAGCGAGCGAGCCGGCATGACCCCGCCGACGCTGCTGGTTGTCGGGGAGGTCGTCAATCTGCACGCCGCGCTGGCCTGGTTCGATCCGGCCCGGGCCCGCCGGCTGACGGTGTCCGCGGCGGCTGATTGATTGCGTCATGTTGATTCGGAACGCCCTGGACGACAATCCAAAATCCACAATCCAAAATCGTATGAAGAGGCGCCAATGACAGCAACCGCTCACAGCCCCGTTCGCTGGAACGACACGATCGTGCAGGCCCTCAATCGGCGTTTCCGTGATGCTCCCCCCGAGGCGTTGCTCGCCTGGGCCGCGGCGGAGTTTGGCGACCGCGCGGCGCTTACATGTAGCTTCGGCGGCGCCGCTGGCATGGTGCTGCTGGACATGATCGCCCGCCAGCGCCTGCCGATTGCGGTGATTTTCCTTGACACCGACTTGTTGTTTCCCGAGACCTACGCCCTCGTCGCGGAAGTCGAGCGGCGCTATGGCCTGCCGGTCATCCGCCAGCGTCCGGCTCTCAGCCTCGAAGACCAGGCGCGCCTGCACGGCCCGGCGTTGTACAGCCGCGATCCTGATCGCTGCTGCGCTATTCGCAAGGTCGCGCCCCTTGCCGAGGCCCTGCGCCCCTACCAGGCCTGGATCAGCGGCATCCGGCGCGAGCAGACCGCCCAGCGCGCCGCCACAGAGTTGGTGACCTGGAACGCGAAGTACGGTCTGCTGAAACTCAGCCCCCTGGCTGCCTGGAGCGCGCGCCAGGTGTGGGCCTACATCGGCGCGCACAACGTGCCCTACAACCCACTGCTCGATCAGGGCTACCCCAGCCTCGGCTGTGCGCCCTGCACCCGCCCGGCCAGCGCCGACAACCCGCGCGCCGGGCGCTGGAGCGGTTTTGCCAAGACTGAGTGTGGAATTCACACCTAAGTTAGCTTGTGGAGCGACCATGACCACTACATCCACGATTGCCCCCCATGGCGGGACCCTGGTTGACCGGGTGCTGCGCGGCGGCGCCCGCGAAGAGGCCCTTGCCCGTCTCAGCGGCGCGGCCCGCGTGACCCTCAGTGATGTCGGTCTCTCCGACCTTGAGTTGATCGCCACCGGGGCCTTCAGCCCGCTGACCGGCTTTCTTGGCCGGGCCGACTATGATCGGGTCGTAGGCGAGGCCCGTCTGGCAAACGGCACGCTCTGGCCCATCCCTATCACGCTCCCCGTTGATGAGGCCGAGGCCCGCGGGTTGCGCGAGGGTCAGCCCGTCGCCCTGCTGGCCCCCGATGGCCGTCTGGCCGGTCTGCTCGAATTGCGCGAACGCTACCTTGCCGATCCGCGGCGCGAGGCCGCCGAGGTCTACCGCACGACCGATGCGGCCCACCCCGGCGTGGCGCGTCTCTACGCCCAGGGCGCAGCGCGCCTGGCCGGCGAGGTCTGGCTGCTGGACTCGCCGCCCCGCCCCTTTCCCCATCTCTGCCTGACCCCCGCCGAGAGCCGCCGGGCCTTCGCCGAGCGAGGGTGGCGCACCGTAGTGGGCTTCCAGACGCGCAACCCCGTCCATCGCGCCCACGAGTACATCCAGAAGGCGGCCCTGGAACTGGTGGACGGGCTGTTCCTGCACCCCCTGGTGGGCGCCACCAAGGACGATGACCTGCCCGCGGATGTGCGCGTGCGTTCCTACGAAGTGCTGCTCCAGAGCTACTACCCCGCCACCCGCGCGCTGCTGGCGGTCTTTCCCGCCGCGATGCGCTACGCCGGTCCCCGCGAGGCGCTGCTGCACGCCATCGCCCGCCAGAACTACGGCTGCACCCATTTCATCGTCGGGCGCGACCACGCCGGGGTGGGCACTTACTATGGCACCTATGACGCCCAGCGCATCTTCGATACGTTGCGCTCCGGCGATCTGGCGATTACGCCCCTGCGCTTCGAGCATACCTTCTACTGCCGCACCTGCGCCAGCGTGGCTTCGTCGCGCACCTGTCCCCACGATAGCAGCCATCACCTCACTCTCAGCGGCACAAAGGTGCGCGAGTTGCTGCGAGCCGGCCAGGCCCCCCCGCCTGAGTTCACCCGCCCCGAGGTCGCGCGGGTGCTGATCGAGGCCCTGCGGGTTGCGTAGGCGATTTTGGATTTTAGATTTTGGATTTGGGATTGGGCGGGGCGAGTCCGGGGGTGGCGGAGGCTGCGCCGATGCCCGGACAGGTCTCCTGGAAGTTCGTCAGTCTGAAGAGAGAGCCTGAGAGAACCATGTATTCGCGATCCACGCTCCTGTGGCCTCTGGCCGCGCTACTGCTGGTGGTCGCCGCTTGCGGCCAGGGCGCGCCCGCGGCAGGGCCAGGCGGCAAGGAGGTGCGTATCCGCGTCTCCGGGGCCTTCGCCCTCTTCCCGATGATGACGCTCTGGGCCGACGAGTACCGTAAGCTCAACCCCGACGTCACCTTCGACGTGCAGGCCGGTGGCGCAGGCAAGGGCATGGCTGACGTGCTCAGCGGCGTGGCTGACATCGCCATGCTCTCGCGCGCGCCCCGACAGGAGGAGCTTGACCGGGGAGCCTACCTGATGCCTGCGGTCATTGACGCCGTGGTCGCCACGGTGAATGCCGACAATCCCCAGCTCGAGCGGGTGCTTGCCGCTGGCATCACGCCCGCGAAGGGTGCGGCCCTCTGGCTCACTGAGGAGACCCAAACATGGGGCGCGCTGGTCGGCAACAACGACGCCACCCCCATCACGGTCTACACCCGTGCGGATTCGAGCGGCGCTGCCGAGGTCTGGGCGCTCTTTCTCGGCGGTACAGCCCAGGAGGACCTGCGGGGGATCGCCGTCAACAGCGACCCGGGCCTGGCCGAGGCGGTGCGTCGAGACAGGCGGGGCATCGGTTTTAACAACATCGCCTTCGTCTACGACCCGGCCACCGGGCGACAACTCGCCGGGCTGCGCGTGGTGCCGATTGACCTGAACGGCGACGGCGTGATCTCCACCGACGAAGACTTCTACGCCAGCCGCGAGACGCTCAATGCGGCGGTGGCGGCGCGCAGGTATCCCTACCCGCCAGCGCGCCTGCTCTACCTGGTGACCAGGGGCCCGCCCGCGCCCCCCATCGCCGCGTTCTACCGCTGGATGCTTACCGACGGCCAGGCTCTGGTCGAGGCCGCCGGATTCGTCAGGCTGAGCGCTGAGAGTGTTCAGGAAGGCCTGGTTCTGCTGCAAGCTCCATAGCTGCTCTACAGGGAAAGCCGATGTATGTTTCGCAGAGAACCGAGCGTGCGCCGACGCGCGAGGCGACCCGTCCCGCTTCGCATCGCCAGCGCCTGCGCCGCCTTCAGGATCGCATCGGTCAGAGCGTGATGGGCGCGCTGGCCTGGTCGCTGATCGGCCTGCTGATCGCCATCGCCAGCGTTCTGCTTCTCCGCGCCCTGCCCATCCTGCGCGGCCACCCTCTTGCCGACATGCTCTTCTCAACCACCTGGCAGCCGCTGCGCGGCCTCTTCGGCATGGCCCCCTTCATCGCCGGAACCATCGCCGTGACCCTGGTGGCCATGCTGCTCGCCGTGCCCACGGCCATCCTCAGCGGAGTCTACCTGGCCGAATACATGTCCAGCCGCACGCGCCTGGCCTTCAAGCCGGTCACTGACCTGCTGGCGGGCATTCCACCGGTAGTCTACGGGGTGTGGGGGGTGCTGGTGATCGTGCCGCTGGTGCGCGACCACCTGGCGCCCCGGGCTGACCGCCTCCTGGGTGGCGCCTTCCCCCTCTTCGCTGGCGCCAACCCCTCAGGCTACAGCATTCTGGCGGCCGGCATGGTGCTCGGCCTGATGATCTTCCCTATCATCGTCGCCGTTACCGAGGAGGTGCTGCGCGCCGTGCCCCGTGAACTGCGCGAGGCGCTCCACGCCCTGGGCGCCACCCGCTGGGAGGTGACAAAGGTCGTCCTGTTGCGCGCCGGGCTGCCAGGGGTCGGCGCCGCCGTGGTGCTCGGCTTCTCGCGGGCCTTCGGCGAGACGCTGGCGGTGCTGATGGTGGTTGGCAACATGCCCCGCGTGCCCGCCTCGCTTTTCGACCCCGGCTATACCCTGTCGGGGCTGATCGCCAACAACTACGGCGAGATGATGTCGGCGCCGCTCTACGAGGGCGCCCTGATGGGCGCGGCCCTGGCTCTGCTGCTGGTGGTCGTGAGCTTCAACATCGGGGCGTGGCTCTTTCTGACGCGCACCAGAGGAGACCGGCAATGACGCGCAAGCGACTGCGCAGGCTTGAGGGCCTCTGCTTCCTGTGGCTGATGCGCCTCTCTCTGCTTCTGGCGGTGATCGGGCTGGCTTCGATCCTGCTGACGATCACGCTGCGTGGCGCGGCGGCCCTCAGTTGGGAGATGATCAGCCAGCCTCCGGCGGCCAACTTCTTGCTCGGCGGCGAGGGCGGCATCCTCAATGCCATCCTCGGATCGCTCTGCCTGGCCCTGGGAGCGACGGCGCTGGCCGCGCTGGTGGCCGTGCCGGTGGTGCTTTACATTAATACCTACGGGCGGGGCACGGCCCTGGCCGCGATCGTGCGTCTGGCGCTCAACGTGCTCTGGGGCATGCCCAGCATCGTCTTCGGCGTCTTTGTGCTGGCCATCCTCTTGCAGTTCGGCCTGCGCACCTCGCTGCTGGCCGGCAGCGTGGCCCTCGCTCTGGTGATCCTGCCCATCCTCGCCCGCACCTTCGACGAGGTGGTGCGCATGGCGCCGCCCGAACTCACCGAGGCCACCCTGGCCGTCGGCGCCACTCGCCTGGAACTGACGGTCATGCTGTTGCGGCAGACCATCCCCGGGCTGCTCGCCGGGCTGTTTCTGGCCTTCGAGCGGGCGATCGGCGACGGGGCCGCGGTGCTGTTCACTGCGGGCTACACCAGCGCGCTGCCGCGCTCGCTGTTTGAGCCGGCAGCCTCCCTGCCGCTGGCGATCTTCTTTCAGCTCGCCACGCCCTTCCCGCAGGTGCAGGAGCGCGCCTACGCCGCGGCCCTCGTGCTCACCGTCATCGTGCTGACCTTCGGGATGCTGGCCTATGTGGTGCTGCATCGTTTTGGACGGCATGTTATTCGCTAGGATAGAGGGTCGGGAAAGGTTGCGCCCTTCGGTTCGAGAAGGCGCCGGACGCGCGGTGCGACGAGGTGTACAGGTGCCGACGATAACGATCAATAAGCTGAATGTCTGGTATGGCGGCCACCACGCCCTGCGGGAGATCAGCCTCGATCTGCCCGGGGGCCAGATCACGGCGATCATCGGCCCCTCGGGGTGCGGCAAGTCCACCCTGCTCAAGAGCATGAACCGGCTGCTCGACCTGAACGAGCAGGTGCGCGTCACCGGCCAGATCCTCATCAATGGCGAAGACATCTACGCCCCGGACGTAGACGTGACCGAGGTGCGCGCGCGGGTGGGGATGCTGCCCCAGAAGCCCTTCCCGCTGCCGATGTCAATCTACGACAACGTGGCCTACGGCCCGCGCCTCCACGGCCTGGCCGGTCGCAAGGAGCTTGGCGAGCTTGTGGCTTCCAGCCTTAAAGCGGCGCGCCTCTGGGACGAGGTGCAGCACCGCCTGAAAGATCCGGCCCATCGCCTCTCGGTGGGCCAGCAGCAGCGGCTCTGCCTGGCGCGGGCGCTGGCGGCGCAACCCGAGGTGTTGCTCTGCGATGAGTCAACCGCCTCGCTCGACCCCATCTCGGCCCGCGGCATCGAGACCCTGCTCGCGTCGCTGCGCGAGCGCTACACCCTGGTGATGGTCACCCACGATATTGACCAGGCCCGGCGCCTGGCCGACTACGTGGTCTTCATGTGGCTGGGCGAGGTGGTGGAGGATGGACCAGCGAGTCGTGTCTTCCACCATCCGCGCAACCCATTGACCCGGGCCTATCTTGCCCGGGAGATTGGCTGACGATCCGTATGCCTTGCCCGCGGCCCCGCCCGCGGCGAAGCGCGGGGGCCGCCGGGCGCCCGCAAAGGAAGGAACCCTATGACCATCGGCTTCACCCTCTGGTTCACCGGCCTCTCCGGGGCCGGCAAAACGACCCTGGCGCATCTGGTCGAGGCGGAGTTGCGCGCCCGCGGCTACAAGGTCGAGGTGCTCGACGGCGACGTGGTGCGCACCCATCTCTCGAAAGGCCTCGGCTTCTCGCGCGAGGACCGCGACACCAACATCCGGCGCATCGGCTGGGTGTGCGAGGTGCTGACACGCAACGATGTAGTGGCGATTGCCGCCGCCATTTCGCCCTTCCGCGACACGCGCGACGAGGTGCGGGCGCGCATCGGGCGCTTCGTCGAGGTGTTCGTGGATGTGCCGCTGGAAGTGGCGATCGCCCGCGACGTGAAAGGACTGTACCGCAAGGCCCTGGCCGGCGAGATCCCTCAGTTCACCGGAATCAGCGACCCCTACGAGCCGCCCCTGAACCCTGAAGTGACCATTCGCAGCGCCGAGGAGCCGCCCGAAGCCAGCGCCGCTCGCATCCTCGCCGCCCTGGAACGGCTGGGCTATCTCCAGCCGGCCCGCCGGCTCGCCGCCGACTAAGGGTTGCAGGGGGATGGGGAAACCAGGTTTCCCCATCCCCTCTGCCCGCCGAGAGGGCCGAGGAAACGCAGGGGCTCTCCACAGGAGGGTCCGCGAGAGCCGCGCCCTCGCGCAACTATCCGCTTTCGTGAATGGAGTGACCGATGAGTATCGCCGATCCGACGCGGCCCCTGTCACACGTTGAGGAGATCAAAATTGCCAATCCGGGCCTGGGCGGGATTCTGCTGGAGGAGATCCGTCATTCCCAACAGGATCACCTGAGCGAAGAGGCCGCCATTCTGCTCAAGGCCCATGGCAGTTACCAGCAAGATGATCGCGATCAGCGCCAGGCGCGCAAACGGGCCGGCCAGGATCGGGCCTGGCAGTTCATGGTCCGCACCCGCGCCCCCGGCGGGCGGATGACCGCCGCCCAGTATCTGCTGGCCGACGAACTGGCGACGCGCTACGGCAACGGCACGCTACGCATCACGACCCGCCAGGGGCTCCAGTTTCACGGCGTGGGCCGGGCCAACCTCAAGCCGCTGATCAAGGCCCTCAACGAGCGCCTGATCACCACCTACGCCGCCTGCGGCGATGTGGCCCGCAATGTGATGACCTGCCCGGTGGCCGATCTGCTGCCCGGCCATCACTACGACCTGCAGGCCGTGGCCCAACGCATCAACGACCGCTTCCTCCCCGAGAGCACCGCCTACTACGAACTCTGGCTCGATGGCGAAAAGGTCCTCGCCGACGGCAAGCGGGTGAAGGTCACGCCCAACCGCGAAGAGTCCTTCTACGGCCCGACCTACATGCCCCGCAAGCACAAAATGGCCATTGGCCTGCCCCACGACAACTGCGTGGACCTGTTCACCCACGACCTGGCTCTCGAAGCCGTGGTGGAGGAGGGCGGAACCCTGCGCGGCTTCAACCTGCTGGCCGGGGGCGGCCTGGGGAGCACCCACGGCAAGGTCGAGACCTTCCCGCGCCTGGCCGACCGGGTCGGCTTCCTCCCGCCTGAGCGCGCCCTGGCGGTCATTGAGGCCGCCAGCGCGATCTACCGCGACGAGGGAGACCGGACCAACCGCAAGCATGCCCGCCTGAAGTATGTGCTGGAGGAACGCGGCGTGGCCTGGTTCCGCGAAGAACTGGCCCGGCGGCTGGGATGGCCCCTGGAGGCGCCGGTCGAAGTCGGCCCCTACGCTGCCGATGACCATCTGGGCTGGCAGCGGCAGGCCGATGGCAACTGGCTGGTGGGCGTCTGGGTAGCCAGCGGGCGGATCAAGGACGAAGGGGGCCAGCGGGTGCGCACGGGGCTGCGGGCGATCATTGAACTGACCGGCGCCGAGGTGCGCCTGACCCCGCAACAGAACCTCGTGCTGGCCCGCATCGCGCCCGCGCAGCGCGACGCCGTCGCCGCGCTGATCGCCGAGTATGGTCTCGCGACCGCCGAAGGCGAAGCCGAGCTCACCACTCTGCGCCGGCATGCCCTGGCCTGCCCGGCCCTGCCTACCTGCGGCCTGGCCGTGGCCGAGGCCGAGCGCTACCTGCCCACGCTCCTCGGCGAACTCGAAGCTCGCGGCGTCGGCGGAGAACGGGTCAACCTCCGGCTGAGCGGCTGCCCTAACAGTTGCTCGCGCCCGCCCACGGCCGAGATCGGCATCATCGGGCGCAGCCTTGGCAAGTACAACGTCTACGTGGGCGGATGCCCGGCCGGAACGCGCCTGGCGCGTCTCTACCGCGCCGAGGTCAGAGCTGCCGAACTTCCCGATCTCATCGGCGCCCTGCTGACCCGCTGGCGGGTCGAGCGCTCCCCCGGCGAGCCCTTCGGCGACTGGGCCACCCGCGCCGGTCTGGGCCATGGCTGGCACACCGAAGCGGAAACGAGTGACGCCTGAACAGCAGCGGGGCGACCCTCCAGATTGCCCCGTGCAAAACACAAAGCCCGGAGGATTACCTCCGGGCTTTGTCTGTGGTGGAGATGGGGGGAGTCGAACCCCCGTCCAGAAAGCTAAACCGCAGATATGCTACAGGCTTAGCTCGTTGTTTACGCTCGCCCGCGGCCACACAACGAGCAAGGCGGCCTCTGGGCAAACCTGCTGATCTTTTCCCCAGGCTAGCAGGTAGTCACCTGAGGAGCACTCGACTTGCTGACGCCTGATCGCCGATCATCGAGCGAACCGGCGGAGGCGCGCCGTGTGTTTGTTACGCGGCGAGGGCGTAGGCCGGAGCCTTAGCCCACTTGTTGGTGTTGGCAGTTGTTGCCTTGCCCCTTTAACGTGACTGGGCGGCACGGCCTGCAATCTACGGTCTTCACTCCCTGTCGATACCAGAGCATCCCCGCGGATTACCTCTCATATTATATCGCTTCGCTGGCCGCCGTCAATGCGCTCTTTGATGGAGTTGTGTTAGACTTATGGAAAGCGGGCAAGCCGGGGTTTCCCCCAACCCCCGCCCCCGGCGGCGGCACGCGCCCCGGCGCCGGTTGGTTCAGGTGGGGAAACCAGGTTTCCGCATACCCCGCCCGCCAGGGTGGGAGGACGATGGATGGATTCAGGGCGCCCGTGGAATGCACGCTCTCCTGCCCGCCGGGGTAGCGCGCGTTCCCTCGCCGCGTGGAAGGCAGGGAATCGGCTTTCCCCCACACCTCTGCGGAACGCCATGGCAGATACGCACGCTGTTGATCCTCGCGCGCGGCTCGTGCGCCTCCGCAGTCGCCTGCTGGGGGTGACGAAGCGCTGCTACGTCTACCTGCCGCCGGAGTACGCCGTGGAGCGCCGGCGCCGCTTTCCGGCGCTCTTTTTGCTCCGCGGCCACGAGCGCGAGTGGATCAACCCCCACGAGGACCACAGTCGTGGCGGGACGACGGTGATTGATGTCTACGAGCGGCTGCGCGCCAGCGGCGCGGTTGGTCCGCTCATCCTGGTCATGCCCGGACTGGCCAGCGACGATAATCGCATCCCCGGTCTGCTTACCGATTTTCGCTGCCCCGCCTGCGCTCCGCCGCGCACGGCGGGCCTCGGCAATGGTCTGTTTCAGCGTTTCTTCTTCGAGGAGTTGCTGCCGGCGATTGACGGACGCCTGCGCACCCTGCCCGCCGCGCGCGCCATTGCCGGGTTTTCGCTGGGCGGCTACATGGCGGTCAAAGCCGCCGCCCTCCGTCCCGACCTGTTCGTCAGCGTCGGCGCCTTCGACGGGTCCTTTCCCTATGCCAGCGATGCCGGGGCCAGCGCCCGCCTTAGCGACACGCTCTTCGCCCAACCTATGTTCGACCCGGCCCTCGGCGTGCCCCGCGACCCGGAGCATCTCAGCGCCAACAATCCGGTCTGCCTCCTCCTGCGCGCCGATCGCGCCGCCCTGCGCCGTATCACCTGGCTCATCCAGTACGGCCCCGAGCAACTGGAACCCTGGGGGTCCAACTTTTACCGGGGTGAATACCTGGTGCGGGTCCTGCGGAGCCTGGGCATCGAAAACGCCGCCCCTGTCGCGGCCCTGCCCGATGGCGAGCACACCTGGCGCGCCGCCGACCGTCACATTCAGCAGACCCTGCCGCTCCACTGGCAGGCCCTGGCGCGGGTGATGTAGAGGCCGGTGTGGAGGTGCGGAGGCGTGGAGGCGTGGAGGTGTGGAGGTGTAGAACTATGGTATACGGAACCGTCCTCAACAACGCCTATGGCTGTGGATAAAACCCCGAATCCGCCCGACATCGCCGCCGCGCTGCGCAGCGTGCGCTGGCCCCTGGCGGCGATCATCGGGCTGATCTTCGCCCTCACTCGCCTGGGAGAGACGGCACTGGTCGGCCTGCGCCCGACGACGCCGCTCATCAGCGCCCTTGACCCGCTCTTCTGGGGCGTGCTGGCGGCGGTCGCGGTGTGGGGCGTGCTGAGCTGGGCCGCCGGCCAGGAGCGGCGTTACCGCACCGCCGAGCGCCGTATGCTCGACGAGCTGCAACTGGCCCACCAGCGCCTCCAGGTGCTCTACGAGCTCAACCAGCGCATCGCCAGCAGCGCCACCCTCGACGAGGTGCTGGATTATGCGGTCACCCTGCCGGGCGAACTGGTCGGGGCGCGCGCCGTGGCGGTGATGCTCTACGATGAGCAGGGCAGCGCCTTCATTGCCCGTAGCAGCGGGTTGACGGAAGAGCAACTGGCCGCGGCCCGCTCCGCCGTGGGCCTCCGGCCTGACCAGCCGCCTCCTGTGAAGCCTGAGACACTTACGCCCCGTGGACCAATGCCTGCCGATCTGCGTGGCGGCCTGATCCTGCCGCTTGCCGAAGGCGAAGCCGCGCCGGTCGGCTGGATCGAGTGCTACCTGCGCGACACCAGCGGCCTGGTTACTGACGCCTCCGGCAGCCTCGCGCCCGAGGTCGCCTCGCTCCTGATCACCGTTGGCGGAGAGATCGCCGAGGCGGTGCAGGGCAGCCGCCGTCGGGTCCGCGAGATCGCCAGCCTGGTGGCCCTCGAACAGGCCATTACCGCTGAACGCACGCGCATCGCTCGCGATCTCCACGATGGCGTCGCCCAGAGCCTGGCCTTCCTGCGCATGCGGGTCGCCCTGTGGGAAGACTGGCTGGAGCAGGAGCCGGAACGCCTGCGCGAGGAGTTCGAGGCGCTCAAGGCCAACCTGCGCCGCCAGATCGAAGAACTGCGCCGCGCCATTTTCGCCCTGCGCCCCATCGAACTCAGCCAGCTCGGCTTCGCCGGGGCGCTGCGGCGCTTCGTGAGCGAGTTTGCTGATCAGCAGGACTGGGATCTGGAACTGGAGTTGAGCGATCTGCCTCCCGATCTGCCCTACGCCCTCGAACTGGCCGCGTTCCGCTTCGTGCAGGAGGCCCTCAACAATGCCGCCAAACATGCCAATGCCCGCCACGTGGTGGTGGCCCTCCGCGTGGTGGACGGCGGGCTGCAGATCGTCGTGCGCGATGACGGCGTGGGCTTCGACCCCGGCGCGCAGGGCGAACTGCCCGGCGCCCGTCTGGGCCTGCGGCAGATGCGCGAACGGGCCGCCGCCCTCGACGGGCGCCTGACCATCCTCTCCCGGCCCGGCCAGGGGACTGAGGTGCGAGTCTGGCTGCCTCTGCGCTACGCGCGCGAGTCCGCGATCACCGCTGCGGGGGAGCGCATGACGCGATTCTAGATTGCGGGGTGTGGCGGCCCGATAACCCGCGACGATGATGGCCGCGGCGCATCACGTCATTGATCCCGGCGGGCCTTGATGGCCCGATGCTCCACCGCTTCCGCATCCCGCGTGCTATACTGGTTCCCGCAACCTGCCGGTAGAGACGCGAGGCAACGATGAATGCAGTAACTGATGGGGAGATGGTCGTTTTTGCAGGGAGCAGCAGCCGCCGCCTGACTGCCAGGATCTGCGACCGTCTAGGGATCACACCGGGCAAAGGCGAAGTGATCACTTTCTCCGAAGGCAACACCTTCGTGCGCGTGCTCGAAAACGTCCGCGGTCGCGAAGCCTACGTCGTGCAGAGCACGGTCTTCCCCACCAACGACAGCTTCATGGAACTGCTCTTCTGGATTGACGCCCTCAACCGGGCCAGCGCCGCCTCGGTCACCGCGGTTATTCCCTACTTCAGCTACGCCAAGGGCGACAAGAAAGACGAACCGCGCGTCTCCATCCGCGCCCGCGTCTGCGCCGACTGCATCGAAGTAGCCGGCTGCGACCGGGTGGTGACGATGGACCTGCACGCGCCCCAGATCCAGGGCTTCTTCCATGTGCCGGTGGACAACCTGTACGCCATGCCCGTGCTGGTCGAACGCATCCGCGAGTTGCACCTCCCCAATCTGGTAGTGGTCTCGCCCGACGCCGGCTTTGTGAAGGCGGCGCGCCGCTACGCCAATGCGCTCGGCACCTCGCTGGCCATCGCCAACAAGGAGCGTGCGGGGCACGACGAACACGCCGAGGTGCTGGAGATCATCGGCGATGTGGCCGGCAAAACCGCGTTGATCGTAGACGACTTCACCATCTCCGGCGGAACGCTGGCCGAGGTAGCTAAACGCCTGGTCGAGCGCGGCGCGCGCAAGGTTTACGCCATGGTCACCCACGGCGTGCTGACGCCCGGCTCGGTGGAGCGTATTGACGCCAGTCCTCTCGAACGGCTCTTCATTACCGACTCGATTGAGACCCAGCCGGTGACCTTCTCACCGAAGATCGAAGTTGTATCGGTGGCGCCCCTCTTCGCCGAAGCCATCCGGCGCATCCACACTCGCGAGTCGGTGAGCGGAATGTTTACGGATTGACCGGCGGGTTCTTGCATGATACGGGGCTGGGAGGACTTCGCCCTCCCAGCCCCTCCCGTGCAGGGCTAATTCTTTACTGCTGGCGATAGCGCGCGCAGGCGCGCTGGTAATGCTCCTGGAGTTCCGCCTCGCTCCTGGCGTACACTTGCAGGTCGTGCAGCAGGCCATCGGAGATGCGGTAGATCCAGCCGTGGATCTCCAGATCCTGCCCGCGCTCCCAGGCGCTCTGCACCACCGTCGTGTGCGCAACGTGGACCACCTGCTCGATCACGTTCAACTCGCAGAGCCGGTCGAGGCGCTGCTCGTCATCAGGCAGACCCTCCAGCAGCGCGGCGTGCTTATGCATCACGTCCTGGATGTGCCGGAGCCAGTTGTCAATCAGGCCCAGGTGTGTATTGAGCATAGCAGCCTTGACTCCACCACAGCCGTAGTGCCCGCAGACGATCACATGCTCGACCCGCAGCACTTCCACTGCGTACTGGAGCACCGCCAGGCAGTTCAGATCGGTGTGGATGACCTGATTGGCCACGTTCCGGTGAACGAAGAGTTCCCCTGGCAGCAGGCCGACGATATCGTTGGCCGGAACACGGCTGTCAGAGCAGCCAATCCACACATACCTGGGGGCCTGCTGGCGCGAGAGTTTCTCGAAGAATCCCGGATCGCGCTCGAGAATCGCGGCGGCCCACTTCCGATTGTTGTTGAACAGGTAGCTGAGGGTTCGCATACGAGGCGCTCCTTCTTTCACTGATCCGCCCGCAACGTCAGGGCGTCGCGCACCAGGGATCGGTAAATCGCGTTCTCGACATGACAGGAGTACCAGTCGCGATAGGTCTTCGCTGCCAGGTGCGCTGCGATATCCCGCGCTTCTCGCAGCAAGACCCAGAGGTTGTGCGTGGCGCGGTTGCAGAAGCCTTCTATGCCGCTCGCGGTCAGCCCGGCGACGCCGAACCGCCGGCACGCCGGACAGGGGCACGCGGCCAGCATGGACCACTCGGCTGCGTCCGGTTCCCTCCCGCGCCAACTGCCCATGTTCGCTACCACCCGATCACCCCGTCCTGGTAGCTGGACAATGCCCCGCGCCGCGCGATTGCGCCAGCCCGACGAGTCGAGCGAGTCGATGCTGAAGAGGGCCGCCAGGTGCAGCGTGGCCGTTCCGCCAAGTCCAAAGGCGTGCAACTCTTTGTTGACCAGTGTCCGACGCACCTGATCCAGACCTCTCAAGATTTCGGCGTAGGGCATGGCGCGGGGCGCGCGCAACAGGTTGGGCACCATGCCTCCCAGGGCGACGCGCTCCTTCTGGGTCAGCTTCGTGCTCCTGGTGAACTCCTCCAGATATCTGGGAAGTTGCCGACTGATGTGCATGACGGGCACAAACCCATTGTGCTCGAACGCGCGATTCATCTCCATCGTGCGGCAAAGACACCGCAGTTGCGCTTCGTCGTCCATGTGCGGCGTCGGAATAAAATCCTGGGGGATCGGATACCAGTCAGGTTGGGCGACCTGCACAAACTCCTGGTATTCGTGGAGGGGAATACCGCCATCGCGGCCAAGAAAGTAAAAGGCCCCATTATCCAGATAGATCCGCACGTGCGCAGGCGCTCCCAGGTAGCTGCGCAGCGTTTGCTCCATTGCCGCGCGGCGCTGCCGGGGCGCACGATGAAAATCGGCATATGACACCATGACCGCCGTCAGGTCGGGAAGGTAGTACGGCGAGGCGGGGTCCCAGACGCGCGGTTTCAGATTCTTCAGGCTCAGACCGGCGACGATATTCACCTCTGTTGCTCCGCGACCGCCGTGAAATCTGCGCGTTTCGCTCTCAGGCGTAGAGTTTTTCATGCGCAAAGGGCGTTTTCTGCGTTAACCCTGGTTGACTCACGCGCCTCATACGGATGTTGCCTGGTGATGGCCGGACGACGAAAGTCGTCATTATGCGGCTTTTTTGCTTATGATGGCGGGATGACGAAAGTCGTCATTACGTATTGTTCCTTGTAGGGAATAATATCGTTTGAAATCCGCGTTGTAATGACTTGTGAAATTAAGAATTAAATCCGGCATCGCCCGCGCAGGCGGGCTTCGCATCGGTAGCCCGCGGCTTCAGCCGCCGGGCTGCCGGGCGAATACCGGTTTATATTCTTAATCTTCATTAGCCGTTCCCTTCCACGAGGATGTTCCCCCGCTCCCTGGTCGCGAGGGCGTATTTTCGAGGGTTTTTCCGTCGCGATCAGCCGGCTGCCGCTTCGCCTGTTGCTGCTGGCGATGGGCTGCTTCGAGGGCCTCGAATGCATCTTCTTCTTCCCGTTCGCCCTGGGACTCTGGCGGTTTGATCCGCACCAGCACCGGGAAGTTGATCAACTGGCCCGACAGCAACGCCTCACCAACGTCGAGATCCGGCAGCAGACGGGCATCGTCTTCGCCCAGACTCTCGATCACCTTGCGCACGAAGTTCTGGTCAGCCGGGTTTACCAGGCGCATGATGATGTAGGAGTTGCACTGCGACAGAGTGGTTTCATCGAGACGCGAGGGCCGCTGGCTGATCATCACCAGGCCAATGCCGAACTTCCGCCCTTCCTGGGCGATCTGCTTGGTGATGGCAATCGAACGCTCCTCCGCGGCGGTGTTGGCGCGCCCCGGCGCGAAATTGTGCGCCTCTTCCAGCACCAGCAGCACTGGCAGTTTCAGTTCTTCTTGCACCCGCGCCTGGAACAGATCATTCGCAATCAGGCTGTAGATGGTGGCCTGGAAGTCGCTGGTGTAGCCGGCAAGCGCGATAATGCTTATGCCTCCATAGCGTACAAGCTCCTTGCGATCTGTCGGAAGCGGGTTCGTACTGCGGGCAATCTTCCGATTGATCTGTTCCATGTTCTGTAAAACTCTTGCCGCCTTATAGGCGCGCTTCTTGATACCCTCTAATGTGTTAGCGTCGCGTTTTGAATAGTTGCCGAAGCCTTCCCATCCCCACTCGACCAGCAAGTTCTTGCCGTCATCATCATTCGCGCGCAACGTCAACTCGCCGGCTTCGGCAAGATTGGCGATCAGCCACATGTCACGCTTGACGCCATGGGTGCGCAGATCGTCTTTCCCCAACCTTTCAGCAAGCCATTGCACCCTTTCTTTCAGTTCCTCTTCATCGGCGTTCGCAAACCGGATAGCTGCATTGAATAAAGCTGCAAATCGCTCTTTCATTGCATCTGTGAGTTCGTATCCTAAAGCGTTTACAATTCTTGCCACCGCATCGGCGTCTTCATCAAACAATGGAAATTGCGCGCAGTAGCGACGCACACGCGGTGCGAGCGTCGGAACATCGGCCAGGCCCGTGTAATCCCCATGAGGATCAAAAATCACAATCGGGTAGTTCTTTGCCGCGAGCTGTTCGATGATGCGCCGCGCGGTCCAGCTCTTGCCGGCGCCGGTCATGGCCAGGATCGCCAGGTGACGGGTCACGATCGCGTGCCCATCAACGCTGACCGACACTTCGGGGCGATTCGACAGGGTGGCGATGTCGAGGGCGCGATTGGCGCGTTGGGCCAGTTCACCGAGCACCACGCGCGCCATATCCTCGGTGCTCGGACGGTAGGCGCTGCTGGCCGGTTGCGGGGGGTAGCGCAACTGGTCGAGTTTGCCGCGCGCGCTGGCCTCGCGTGGTTCCACGCCTAACACCTGGCACACCGCGGTCACCATCTCGCGGCTCAATGACAGGACCGTATCAAAGGGGTTCGTGCGCGTGGCGGCCAGTTCGTGGCCGGCTTCCCGCGGGAAGAGCGGATTGATGCGCTCGATGCGCTGTACCTTGGCCCATACACGGATGGGCCGGGCCGGACCCTCGCTACTGCTCGGACGCAGTTCAGCGTCAACGGCGATCAGATCCTGTTCCCGCACGGCTTCCTGGGCGATCGCCAGCCGAAACTCGCGGCTGGTGCTCTCGCCGACGATAGTGCCCACATACTCCGGTGGCGCCGGTGGCGCGGCCAGATCAGGAGAGGGTTGGAGCGCCTGACGGGATCGTGAAGTTGTCATAGCTCAACTCCCTACACGGTTCCAGACGGCCCGTTCGAGCCTCAGCGCGACGGTGGCCACATTCGACTACGCCGATCCCAATCCGCAATCCCAAATCCAAAATCCCAAATCCAAAATCCAAAATCCCATCAGGGTTCCGGACGAAAGAGCCAGTCCCGATGGGTCATATAAATGGCCTGCACCAGCACCCGCCGCATCTCGGCGTCGCTGATCTCCCCCTGTTGCAGGCTCACCCCCAGATGGTAGCGGATCAGTTTGCCGTAGGCGTCGGTCAACCATGCCGGGATGTGGGCATATTTGTCGGCGATGTCCAGACCAACCGGAAAACCGTATCCAGGTAACAGCCGCGCGTACAGATACACGCGGCGGACGACCTCTTCCAGGTACGCGGGGGTGGCAAGTTCGTCGAACACCTCAATCCGCAGCGGATCGGCAATCTCCGCAACGTGCAGATAACAGCCGCGGATCGGCGGGAAGCCAGATGGAGCAGGGGGTTTAAGGACCTCAAAGTTGACGATCTCCTCACCCGCCTCTCCGGGCAGGCCGACTTCGCCCCGTCTCAGGCCCTCAAACTTGTGAATGACCCAGCTCTCAGCGTACTCTCCCGGCTCCAGCAGCATCGCCAGTAGCAGCGCATCAGTATAGCCTAAGCGGTCAAGGAGGGCTTTCGGTGTTGACAGATCGGTTCTGCCATAGAGCCTGTTGAAGTAATCACCGTTGCCCTTTTCGCGCAGGCCGCGAAACACGCGCTTTAGCAAAACGGTTTCACTGAAATCGCGCAGGGCGCCCCGCTCAACGACGCCGACGATATAGACCGGCTGCGGGCGCCGCCGGGCCGCGTCGCGGAGTTGCCGCAGCAGAAAGGCCATGAACGCTAACGGCTCAAAGACCCGCTGCCGCGCCCATTCGTCCGGGCGCCTGGTCATCCCCGGGTAGACATCAACATGGGCCTGCTGCAAAAACATCTCTTTCAACCGGTGTGCGCCCGGCGCGTCCGGCGCGTACTGGTGCAAAAAGAGATCGATATCCCGCTCGGTAAACGGCGTATGCCCGGCATAACTGCCAACCAGGTAGGTCAGCGGGCCGTGGAACATCAGCACGCGCAGGTCGGGTGTGCGTTCCAGGGCCGACAGTCCCGCCAGCAACTCGGCGGTGATGCGCACAATATCAACGAAGTCTTTCCGCTCCTTGCTCCCGCCTTCAAGATCGCCCAGAATGACGGGATAGTAGCCGAACTGCTCGCGTTCGCTTAACTGACGTTCCCCGGTGCGCACCCGGTAGGAGCCGACCCGCAGCAGGATAGGCACCCGGCTGGCCAGTTGCACCTGCCCGACCCCACCGTCAATGAAGGTAACCACCTCTCCCCGTACATCGGCCCATGAAGTTGCGGGTACCGGATACACCTCCAGCACCGGCTCAGGGCGGCGTCCTGCCCGGGTTTCGGCAATCGCCCGGCGCAGGGCGGCGATGAACCTGGCTGTATTCTTGAAGTAGTTTCCGCGCAGGCTTTCAGCGACGGTCAGGGCATTCTCCGCCAGCCGCGCGAAGAGGTGCGGTTGACGTTGCAGGTCCTCCTGCACCCCGGCCTCGGTGAACCATCGGTCGGACAGCGGCGTATCGTTCATAGGCGTTGCACCTCCACCCCTAGCGCGGCGAGCACTCGCAGGGCGTCCGTCGTACTGAAGGCGCTGACCGGCAGGCCGGCGAGCTGGCTGACCAGCCATTTGGGGCCAACCCTGTGCCCGTCAAGCTCCACGTACCAGGCTTTCGGCTGGGGAGGCGGCGTCTGCTGAGCACGCAGGGCGTTCAAGCCGCATGCGAGCACCGCTTCGGGTTCGAGGCAAATCTCAATTCCACATAGATGGGCGCACCCTGAAGGAAGGGGCCGCCGCCGGCCTGGTCGGGCCTGGTTGCCGTACAACCAGTCGAAAAGGCTGGCGAGCCGTTCGCCAGGGGAACCCTGGAGGCGGGTAATGGTACAATTATCCGGCAGAATGGTTTCAAGCCCTTCAACGGCCGGCGCATAGTCGCGACCGATGGCGACGCAGCAGCGCCGGTAGCTGGCGCGCTGAACATACTGCCGCAGCGCGGCCATTACCTCCGGGCGGAGCTGCAACGCCCGCGCCGGGGTCATCCGCTGTTCGTAGGCGGAAATGCGCTCGGAGGCGGAGAGGAGGCCGAAGCGCGCCGAAAGAATGGCAATCTCCAGGCTCGACCACGCGGCGGGATGAGCGCGGAGATAGTTCCGCACAAGCCGAAACTGCGGACCATCATAACGATCCAGCGCCGGAAGCGGATCAGGGTCGGCGCGCTTGCGTTGCGAGCAGGCGAGCAGTAGGAATGCATCGGGTTGAGCCATCGCGGATTGTCGTATTCGCTAGAGGGCGCTGCTCGCGGCGTGACTCTCCTCTCAATCTTCTCCTCACGCCGGACGGGTTGCCAGGCGGCGCCAGGCGAGCATGATCATCACCGTGAACGCGGTCATCCACAGCTTGCCGACGATCTGGCCGGCCAGGAACTGCAATGAGCCAAACGCCAGCCACAGGAAGAGCGCGCTGTCTACCACCACGCCAACCGTATTCGAGGCCGCAACGGCCCCCAGGCGGTTATGCTCGCGCAATGGCGAGTAGACCACGAAGTCAGCCAGTTCGCTGAACAGAAAGGCCAGGCCGCTGGCCAGGGCCAGTTGGGGGCTTAGCGCCGCGGAGATTGCCGCGCCCAGCAGAATCGCCCCCACCACCCAGCGCCGCCCAAGCGTCTCGTGGAGCGCGTCGCGCAGCGAGAAGACCAGACCGGCAAAGTACACCCCGGCGGGGGCCATCAACCCAAAACCAACCGGGACGATGCCGAAGATAATGATGGCGACATTAGCAAGGATGATGGTCAACACGTAACCAATAAGGGTGATCAGACCGGGGTTGCGGATTGCCACAACTATCTCCCTCGACGCGGCAAGATTGCCTGGACACTGGCGGCGAGCGCTTCAATCACCAAGGAGCAAGGAAAGACGCCTTAACAGATGACCTATTATATCCTGCCAAGTTCAAATACACCAGTTTACCGCATAGCGGCGCCGGTGGAGCGTCGGGCGGCGCCGATCAAACCGGCAGGGGCGAGCGGCCGGTCAGAATATCAGGAAGGCCGGGTTCCAAATCGTTCCTCTGCCATGCAAGGTGCGCGAGAGAGACAGGGTGAGGATCGTCGGCGCATTCGGCTGCAGAGACCTCCTCTCGCGCGAACGGCTACCAGGGGGATGACACAACGACCTGACAGGCAGGCGCACGGGCGATCCTGGTTCACGCAGCGGCATCCTGGAGCCTGCCTGTCAGGTCTCACATGCGCATCTACTCCCGCGAGGTCAGGGGGACGAAGGTTGTAAGCGCATCGAGATGCAGAAACTCCCTTCTCGCTTCAAAACCCTTCATCTGGCAGGGGCCTGAGAGGGCCTGAACCTCTCACGGGCAATTCTGACGCACCCCTTAACCCCATGCCAGCCTGCGACCGAATTTGGTATGATGGGGGCTACAGCCACTGGAGAAGAGGGGAGGACTCCGTATGTCGGCCGGACAGAAGATCCGCATTGGCGTGATGACCAGCGGCGGCGACGCGCAGGGCATGAACGCCGCCGTGCGCGCCGTGGTGCGCACCGCCATCACCCGGGGCTGCGAGGTATACGCCATTCGCGAGGGCTACGAGGGGATGGTCAAGGGTGGCAACTACATCCACCCGATGGATTGGTACAGCGTCGGGGGCATTCTGCACAAGGGCGGCACGGTGATCGGCACGGCCCGCAGCACCGCCTTTCTTACTCGCGAGGGCCGACGCGCCGCCGCGGCCAACCTGCTGGCCCATGGCATTGACCGGCTGGTGGTGATTGGCGGTGATGGCAGCCTCACCGGCGCCAATGCCTTCCGTCAGGAGTGGCCCGAGTTGCTGCGCGAACTGGTGGAGGAGGGCCGCATCTCCGCCGAGGTTGCCGCCCGCCATCCCCATCTCGCCCTGGTGGGCATGGTCGGCTCGATTGACAACGATTTTGCCGGCACCGATATGACCATTGGCGCCGATAGCGCGCTCCACCGCATCACCGAGGCCCTCGATGCCATCGCCTCCACCGCGGCCAGCCACCAGCGCACCTTCGTGGTCGAAGTGATGGGTCGCAACTGCGGCTACCTGGCCCTGATGGGCGCGATCTCCGGCAGCGCCGACTGGGTGTTCATTCCTGAACGCCCGCCCGCTACCGACGACTGGCAGACCGAGATGTGCGACGCCCTTCGCACCGGACGGCAGAGCGGGCGCCTCGATACGATTGTAATCGTCGCTGAGGGCGCGCAGGATCGTCATGGCAACCCGATCACCGCCGAGCAGGTGCGTCAGGTGCTGGAGGAGCGCCTCGGCGAGGACACCCGCGTGACCATCCTCGGCCATGTGCAGCGCGGCGGCGCGCCCAGCGCCTTCGACCGCTGGATGAGCACCCTGCTCGGCTACACCGCCGTCGAGGAGTTGCTCAAATCTCCGCCCGAGCGCGAACCGCAGGTGATCGGCATCCGCGAGAATCGCGTCACGCCTGTGCCATTGATGGAGAGCGTCGCCCAGACCCGCGCGGTCGCCGAGGCCATCGCCGCTCACAACTATGAGCGCGCCATGGAGTTGCGCGGGCGCAGTTTCATCGAAGCCTATGAAACCCTCCAGACTCTCATCCAGTCCCAGCCGCCCACGGGCAAGCCAAACGCCAGGCCCCTGCGCTTTGCGATTATGCACGCCGGCGGCCCCGCGCCGGGGATGAATACCGCCGTCCGCGCCGCTGTGCGCCTCATTCTGCACCGCGGGCACAAGACCCTGGGAGTGCGCAATGGCTTCCACGGTCTGATTGACGGGGACATTATCGAGATGGACTGGATGAGCGTGAGCGGCTGGGCCACGATGGGCGGGGCCGAACTGGGCACCAACCGCAAGGTGCCCCAGGGCTCCGAACTCTACAAGGTGGCGCGCAACATTGAGGAACATCAGATCAACGGCATCCTGATGATCGGCGGCTGGGCCGGCTACCAGGCAATGCACAAGCTCTTCACCGAGCGGCATATTTTCCCGGCCTTCAACATCCCGCTGATCTGCATGCCCGCTACAATCAACAACAACCTCCCCGGCTCGGAACTCTCCATCGGCGCTGATACCGCCCTCAACAACATCGTCGAGGCCGTGGACCGCATCAAGCAATCGGCGGTCGCGGCGCGCCGCTGCTTTGTGGTCGAGGTGATGGGCCGCGACTGCGGCTATCTGGCGCTCATGGGCGGTCTGGCCAGCGGCGCCGAGCAGGTCTATCTGCCCGAGGTGGGCATCAAGCTGCGCGACTTGCAGGCCGACCTCGATGAGATGATCTACTGGTTCAAGCGCGGCAAGCGTCTGGCGCTGGTGATCCGCAACGAACGCGCCAATCCGGTGTACACCACCTCGTTCATCTGCAACCTGTTCGAGGAGGAGGGCGGCAACCTCTTCGAGGTGCGGCAATCCATTCTGGGCCATCTCCAGCAGGGCGGCGATCCCTCGCCCTTCGACCGCATCCACGCCACGCGCCTGGCGGTCAAGTGCGTGGAGTTCCTGATCGACAATGCCACAAACGGTCGCGCCGAGGGGGCCTTCATCGGCTACACCGGCGGGAAGCTGCACATGGCCAGCCTGGACGAGTTTCCGCGCATGATTGATCCCCGCTATTCTCGTCCTCGCGTCCAGTGGTGGATGGACCTGCGGAAGATCGCCGATGCGCTGAACCAGCCGCCCAAGGACGAGCAGGAGTGAGAATGGGGGAGATGTATGACGCCAACGACTATGGCGCGGGGCCACGGGGACAGGCCGACGAACCAGTCACGGCAATTTGACCGTCAGTAGCGGAGAGGGGCGACCTTCCGGTCGCCCCTGGCGGTATGTCGTCGCTGGTTGCCTCTGACTGGTAGCGACAAGATGCTCAGCTATGCCCTCAGCGCACCGGCGATGGTGTGGGAACGCCGATATTAAACTGCAAGAAATCCGGTTGAGCAGCGAGATACACCGTGAAATACCAGATACAGCCGTAGGTCATGCCAAAGGTAAGCAACCCTACGAGACCGACTTCGACCAGTGCACTGACCATCGTTCTCCCGTAGCGCACGCTCATGAACACATGCAACCCTGTTCCCAGGGCAAGTCCAACGATGAGGGTTAAGCCAATCGGGGTGCTTATGAGCGAGGGTAGAATCCCCGCCAGTATTCCAAGGGCGCCGCAGCACGAGACAACCAGTTGGAGCATTTCGGTTGGACGGCGACGTGAACGAGATTTGCTGGTTGCCATAGCCTCACCTTGCACGCTAATGTGGAGTGTTCGCGGGCATTATACTAACAGGTGTCAGATGCCAGGATTCACCTGGAGGTCCCAATGAAAGGTAGTACTGCGTGCGGAGGTGGGTGGTAAGCCTGACATGCAGCACACCGGCAATCGGCCTATAATACGTACAGTGTTACCATTGCAAGCCCGCGTGCCCCCCTATGCCCGACCATCCCGCCCTCCCCAATCTCGACGCCTGGTTCGCCGCTCGTGGCTGGACCCCTTTCCCCTTCCAGCGCGCGGCCTGGGCCGCCTACCTGGCCGGCGAGAGCGGGCTGATCCACGCCGCCACCGGCACCGGCAAGACCTACGCGGCCTGGTTCGGTCCCGTCGCCGAGGCGCTGCTGAATGGCGACGCCGGGCCGCCTGGCCTCTGCGTGCTCTGGATCACCCCCCTGCGCGCCCTGGCCGCCGATACCGCCGCGACGCTCCAGGCCCCCCTGGCCGACCTGGGCCTCACCTGGCGGGTCGAGACCCGCACCGGCGACACCAGCGCCGCCACCCGCGCCCGGCAGCGCCGCCAGCTTCCCGAGGCCCTGGTGACCACCCCCGAGAGCCTGTCGCTGCTCCTGGCCCGCGATGATGCCGCGATCCTCTTCTCCGGCCTGCGCTGCGTGGTGGTTGATGAATGGCACGAACTGCTGGCTTCCAAGCGCGGCGTGCAGGTCGAACTGGCCCTCGCCCGCCTGCGCCGCTGGCGCCCCGCCCTGCGCACCTGGGGCCTCTCCGCCACCCTGGGCAACCTCGATACCGCCCTGGGCACGCTCCTGGGCAACCGGGTCGTGCAAGGGCCTTCGCCGCTGCCCGCGCCCCGCCCGCCGGGCCGCCTGATTCAGGGGGAGGAGCCCAAGACCATCGTCATTGACGCGCTGATCCCCGCAACCATCGAGCGTTTTCCCTGGGCCGGGCACCTGGGCCTGCGCATGCTCGACCAGGTGGTGGGCGAGATCGAGGCCGTACAGAGTTGCCTGGTCTTCACCAACACCCGCGCCCAGACCGAGCAGTGGTACCAGGCGCTGCTCGAGGCGCGCCCCGAGTGGGCCGGGCTGATCGCCCTCCACCACGGCTCCCTGGCCCCCGAGACGCGCGCCTGGGTGGAGGATGGCCTGCGCGACGGGCGCCTGCGCTGCGTGGTCTGCACCTCCAGCCTCGACCTGGGGGTGGATTTCAGCCCGGTGGAGCGGGTGTTGCAGATAGGCAGCCCGAAAGGCGTCGCCCGGCTGTTGCAGCGCGCCGGGCGCAGCGGCCACCGCCCCGGCGCGCCCAGCCGGGCCACCTGTGTGCCCACCCATGCCTTTGAGCTGATCGAGGCCGCCGCCGCGCGCCGGGCCATCGCCGCCGGGCAGATCGAGGCTCGCCCGCCCCTGTCCCGGCCCCTCGACGTGCTGGCCCAGCACCTGGTCACCGTGGCCCTCGGAGGCGGCTTTTACCCCGACGACGTGCTGGCCGAGGTGCGCACCACCGCCGCCTACCACGATCTGAGCGACGAAGAGTGGCGCTGGTGCCTCGACTTTGTGACCCGCGGCGGCAGCGCCCTCGACGCCTACCCCGAGTACCGCCGCGTCAGCCCCGACGCCGACGGGCGCTACCGCGTCACCGACGAGGCCATTGCCCGCCGCCACCGCCAGGCCATCGGCACCATCACCGCCGACGCGGCCATGGTCGTGCGCTACCTCAGCGGCGAACAACTCGGCACGGTCGAAGAGTCCTTCATCGCCCGCCTCCGCCCTGGCGACCGCTTCACCTTCGCCGGGCGGGTGCTGGAGTTCGTGCGGGTGAAGGAGATGACCGCCTGGGTGCGCCGGGCCACAGCCGCCGACGGCGCCGTGCCCCGCTGGACCGGCGGGCGCCTGCCCCTCTCGACCGAACTGGCCGCGGCGGTGCGCGAGCGGCTCCAGGCTGCCCGCGACGGCATGTTCGACGACCCCGAACTGGAGGCCCTGCGCCCGGTGCTGGCATTGCAGGCCCGCTGGTCGCGCCTGCCCGCCGCCGACGAACTGCTGGTCGAGCGCACCCGCACCCGTGACGGCTACCATCTGTTTATCTACCCCTTCGAGGGGCGCCTGGTCCACGAGGGCCTGGCGGCGCTGCTGGCCTACCGGCTCGCCCGGCGGCGACCGATCACCTTCAGCGTGGCCGCCAACGACTACGGCTTTGAACTGCTTGCCGCCGAGCCGCCGCCCCTGGAGGACGAGGGCGATCTGCGCGAGGCGCTATCCGCCGACGGGCTGGCCGAGGACCTGCTGGCCGCGCTCAACGCTGCGGAACTGGCCCGCCGGCAGTTCCGCGAGATCGCCCGCGTGGCCGGGCTGGTGGTGGTGGGGCCGCCCGGCGAGCGGCGTAGCGCCCGCCAGTTGCAGGCCGGCAGCAACCTGTTCTACGACGTGTTCCAGCAGTACGACCCGCACAATATGCTGCTGCACCAGGCCCGCCGCGAAGTGCTGGAGCGGCAGCTCGAACACCAGCGTCTGCGGGCGACGCTTGATCGCCTTGCCGCCGGGCGCGTCACCATCGCGCCCACGCCTCGCCCGACGCCCTTTGCCTTCCCCCTGCTGGTCGAACGCCTGCGCGAACGGGTCAGTTCCGAGGAACTGGCCGAGCGTGTGCGGCGCATGCAGGCGCGCCTGGAGCGCGCGGTCGGGTAGAGGCGTGGGGAAACCTGGTTTCCCCACCCTCCTCCAACGCGGGCCGAACAGAAGGCGGCTGCGGGGAGGCGGCGCCTCCCCGGGCTCCATCCAGTGTAACGAAGGAGTCCTGATGATCACCCTGCCCGAAGGCCCCCTGGTCAGCACCGCGTGGCTGGCCGAGCACCTCGGCCACCCGCGCCTGCGCATTGTGGACATGCGCGGCCTGGTGCTGCCGCCCACCGAGCCGAAACCCCACTACTTCGCCCGCCACGCCGATTATGCCGCCGGCCACATCCCCGGCGCGGTGTACCTCGACTGGACCCGCGACATCGTGGACCTGGATGACCCGGTGCCGGTGCAGGTGGCCCCGCCGGAGCAGATCGCCCGCGTGCTGGGCGAGCGGGGCATCGGCGACGACAGCGTAGTCGTGGCCTACGACGACTGGTTCGCGATGTTTGCCGGCCGTCTGCTCTGGGTGCTCCGTTACTACGGCTTTGAAAACGCCCGCATCCTCAACGGCGGCCTGGTCAAATGGCAGGCCGAGGGGCGACCCCTGACCACCGACGTGCCGAACTACCCGCCCGCCATCTTCACTCCGCGGCCCCGGCCCGAACTGCGCCGCACCGCAGCGCAGATCCTGGCCGGGCTGAACACCGGCATGGTGCTGATTGACGCCCGGAACGAGGCCGAGTATCGGGGCGAGGAGTCGCGCGCGGCCCGAGGCGGGCACATCCCTGGCGCGCTGAACGTGTACTACCAGAGCCTGCTCGACCCCGATCTGCACACCTTCGCGCCGGTGGAGGAGCTACGGGCGCGCTTCCTGGCCGCAGGAACGCCGCTCGACGACCTGGAGGGGCGCGAGGTGGCGGCATACTGCAACGGGGGCGTTTCGGCCACCCCTGTCGCCCTGGCCCTGGAGATGATCACGGGGAGGCGGGTGGCCATCTACGATGGGTCGTGGAACGAATGGGGCAACGACCCGAATAAACCGCTGGAGAAGTGATCTGATCTGGGATTTTGGATTGGCGTTCCGGGCTGAACATGCCGATCTGAAGCAGCCTTACGTTCCAGCCACGGCTGCCACCACGGCTGCAACATCGGTCAGGTCAGGCAGGGCGGCGTCGGGTTGATGGGCCAGCAGTTCCTCGAGAGGATAGGGGCCAGTGGCGACGGCCACGGTGCGCGCCCCATTGAGCTTGCCGCAGACGATGTCGTGGGGCGTGTCGCCGACGATCACGATCTGGTCACGCTGGAAGGACTGGCCATAGCGCGCCGCGGCGCGCGCGGCGGCGATTGGCACCAGGTCGGGGCGGTGGAAATGGTCATCGCCATAGGCGCCCGCGGCCAGATCGAGGTAGGCCGTCAGGCCGACGCACTCCAGCTTGAGCCGGGCCACCGCGGCGATGTTGCCGGTCAGGGGCGCCTGGTAGCCGACCGGCGCAAGGGCTTGCAGAGCCGCCACTACGCCGGGAAAGACCCGCGAGCGGGCCGCCAGGGCGTCGCGGCGGGCCTGCAGCAGGCCCAGGTAGGCGGCGGCGAACGCCTGCAGGCGATCGGCGATGGTATCAGGCGGCAGGGTGGGAAAGCTCTCGCGGATAATCTGCCAGTCGGTCTTGCCGGCGTAGGCAGTGCGCTCCATCGGAATCGCTGGCCCCACCACCCGGCGCATCGCCTCGCGCATCGCCTCGGCGGCAAGGCCGTCGGTGCTGAGCAACGTCCCGTCAACATCCCACAGGATTAAACGTTGCGATGGAGGCATCCAGTTCGGCTCCGGAGGCGATTGAAAGACGCGGCGAAACCTTCCGTGTCTAAGCCCAGGTGTATGAGCAAGGCCGGGAGGGCGCTATGCTCCCGGAGCGTCATCGGCCAACCTGGTTACTGGAGGACGTGGTATTCCAATTCCTGTTGAACGACACACACGCATCACTGCTCGATCCTGTCGGGACGCCATATCCAGCAATCCAAAACTCAAAATAATACTAGATGCACATTCGCTACGCGCACACCGCCGCAATAAAATCGCTGGCGGACGGCTATCAGCTATTGGCTATTTTCACATCAGATCCCCAGCACCCGCGCCCGATCCACAGGAACGTATCGCTGCACCGCTGCCAGCAGTTCGTCGAGATCAATAGGTTTCGAGAGGAAGGCATCAAACCCTGCCGCCACCGTCCGTTCCCGATCGTCCTCACCCAGGCCGCTGACGGCTATCGCCGGACAGCACGCCATCCCCGGTTCCTGGCGCAGGGCCTTCAACAGATCAGGGCCATCGCGATCAGGCAGACGCATATCAATCACGACCAGGTGGTAGCGCTCCTGTCGAGAGAGGTTCAGGGCCTGCTCAGCGCTATCCGCGACGGCGACGCTGTAGCCCTGGCTGACAAGGAACCGGCTGATGACCTGTTGCATCAGGGGGTTGTCGTCCACAAATAACACGTGCATCCGACGTCCTTTCTGACTTGCCGTGTTGTTGATGGCGTGTTAACTCAAATTATACCCGATGAGGCAAGCCCCGACGAACGCCACATGGCGGGTGTCAGCGAACCGTGTTTTCCTACAACAGATCCTTGCGCATATAGTACCAGCGGCCCTGGCCAAAGATAAGCCAGGCCAGCAGCGACCGGCGGACTCGGACGGTGGCGAAGCCCAGGCTGCGATAGAGACGCTGTGCAGCGTCATTGCGCGCCGCGACGTAGAGCCCCAGGAAGCGTTTGCCGCGCAGACGCGCCTCCTGTTCGGCGCGCGCCAGCAGGGCGCGGGCCACGCCGCTGCGCCGGTAGGGGGCCAGGACGGCCACGTCGGTCACGAAGCCTTCGCCGCGCTGGATGCGATGATCAAGCAGGGACAGGGCGAAGAGCGAGCGCGCTGCTCCGAACAGGCCCAGTTCTTCATGGAAGGCCAGTTCCGCTGCTCCGCTATTGTCGCCGCCCATCTCCCAGGTGCGCACCGTGGTGGTGCCAATGATCTGCTGCTGGTATTCGGCCACGAACATGCCGCGAAGGGCCGAGGCGCCCTGCCGCTGCCAGGCGCTGGCGAGGGCCGCCATGCCCCGCTCGGCGCCCGCGGATCCGAACGCGCTGCCGAACTTGTCGGCGAACGCTTCGCGGTGCAGGGCGAGGATAGCGTGAATGTCGTCCATCCGCGCCGGCCGGATCGTAAGCGGCGCGATCAGCGTCGTGCCGCGTGCGGCCCCCTCGCCGGGATTTCCGGCCAGCGCCGGGAACCATGCGGTCATAGTGGCGATCAATCTTGCCGGGAGCACGGAAAGGCGCAGCCGCCCTGCCAGCAGCGATCTCCCTACCGTCTGACCCTGCTCCCGCGCCGGATAGTGTTCACTTCCGCCGAACGCCTTCGAGTCGCAGAAGGGCGCAAAGAGCTTCAACAAGCTCACCCTCTGCGTTTACGCTCCTCTGCGTGCTCAGCCGTACATCTGAACACGCACCCGCAACAATAGTTCACCTGGATGTCAACTCGGTTACGCGCCGGTCAAGACGCGCCGAGATCTCGCGGTACATCTCGCCGCGCAACTGGGCCGCTTCGAGCTGGCGGCGCAGCGTCAGAATGTAGATCCCTGCTACGATCAGGGCGAGGGTTAATAGTAGATTGAGCTTCATGGTTCTCTCTCCACTCAGACAGGGGGAAGAGGCATATGCCGCCATTCTAGCGCAGCCCGCGCCGCACTTCAAGTCTGTGGAGGCGTGGAGGTGGTTGAGGCGCTTTCGACATCTCCACACCTCCACACCTCCACACCTCCACACCCCTCACCGCGCCCGCTGGCGCCAGGCGAAGTAGAGGGCGATGCTGCCCGCCACGGCGGCGTTGAGCGAGCCGATCTGCCCGATGATCGGCAAGCGCACCAGAAAATCGCAACGCTCGCGCACCAGCCGGGCCAGTCCTACGCCTTCGGCTCCGACGACCAGCGCCAGCGGCATATCCAGATCCACGGTGTAGACATCGCGGGCCGTCTCGTCGTTCTCCAGCCCGACCACCCAGACGCCGTTGCGCTGCAATTCGGCGATGGTCTGCGCCAGGTTGCCGATGAGGGCGATCTGGAGGTGCTCGGTGGCCCCTGAGGAGGCGTTCACCACGGCGGGGGTGATTTCGGCGGCGCGGCGACCCGGCAGCGCCACCCCGTGAACCCCCACCGCTTCGGCGGTGCGGAGCAGCGTGCCGATGTTCTGCGGATCCTGGAGGTGATCCAGGAGCAGGAGCAGGGCGGCCTGTTTGCGTTCCGCAGCGAGGGCCAGACAGGCGTCCAGTTCCACGTAGGGGTACGCTCCGGTTTCCAGGGCCACGCCCTGGTGGTTCACGTCGCGCAGTTGTCTGTCGAGCGCCTGCCGTTCCACCCGTTCAACAGGCACGCCGGCCCGCCCGGCGAGCTTGATAATCTCGGCAATCACGCCGGTCTCTTGCACGCCGCTGGAGATGCGCAGGCGGTGCAGCTCGCGCCGTCGTGCGCGCAGAGCTTCCCGCACCGCGTTGCGACCGTACAGTACCTCCGTCATACGATTGCGGATTTCGGATTTTGGATTTTAGATTGGGCGCATCCGGACGCAAAGGGTTGTGAGCGTCTTCCGTATCGGCCCTGCTCAACGAGGGGGGAGAGAGCCTGGCGCCTTCCCGGCGGGGGCGGCTGAACCCTGTGCAGCGGGCCTAGAGACCAAAGGCATCCTTGATGCGCCCGAAGAAGCCTTCGTCACGCTCGCCGGGCGTTTCAGTCTCAAAGGTGCGCGCCAGTTCCTGGAAGAGACGCCGCTGCTGCTCGGTCAGCCGCTCGGGAACGACCACGCGCACCACCACGATCTGATCGCCGCGGCCCTGCTGGCGCAGGAAGGGCACGCCCTTGCCACGCAGGCGGAAGGTCTGCCCGGTCTGGGTGCCGGGGGGCACGCGCATTTTCTCGACGCCGTCGAGGGTTGGCACGTCCACTTCTTCGCCCAGGGCCGCCTGGGCCACATTGAGCTTCAATTCAAGGATAATGTCGTTGCCCTCGCGCACGAAGAGGGGATGCGGCTGCACATCAAGGGCGACGTAGAGATTGCCGTGCGGTCCCCCGCGCGGCCCGGCGTCGCCCTCGCCGCTGATGCGGATCTGCTGGTTGCCATCCACCCCGGCGGGGACCTTGACGGTAATGCGCCGGAGCTGGCGCACCCGCCCTTCGCCCCGGCACTCGCGGCAGGGAATGGGGATGATAAAGCCCGTCCCGCCGCACTGGTCGCAGGTGGTGACAGTAACCATATTGAAGAGCGGGGCGCGCTGGCGCACTTCGCCGGCGCCGTGGCACTTGGGGCAGCGCACCGGGTCGGTGCCGGGTTCGGCGCCGCTGCCGCGGCAACTGGGGCAAACCTCCAGGCGGCGGAACTCGATCTCTTTCTCGGTGCCGAAGACCGCCTCTTCGAACGACAGGCGCAGGTTGTAGCGCAGATCGGCGCCGCGCTGGGGGCCGCGCTGGGCGCGCGGGCCGGCGGCGGCCCCGCCAAAGAAGGCGTCGAAGATGGTGCTGAAGGGATCGGCGCCTTCGAAGGGGTCATACGCGCCGCCCATGCTGCCGGGGGCATTGTGGCCGAAGCGGTCGTAGACCGCCCGCTTCTGTTCGTCGGAGAGCACCTCGTAGGCTTCGTTGATCTCCTTGAACTTGGCCTCGGCGCCGGGTTCCTTGTTCACGTCGGGATGGTACTGTCGCGCCAGGCGCCGGAAGGCCTTCTTGATCTCCTCCTGGCTGGCGGTGCGGCTCACTCCGAGCACTTCGTAGTAATCGCGCTTCGCGCCCGTGGTCATACGTTTCGTTCCTTGGCGGGGACGCCCGGCGCCTGTGGGCGCCGGGCATCAGACATCTAATCTACTTTGTACTCGCCCTCGACCACGTCGTCGCCGGCCTTGCCGCCGGAGGCGTCGGCGCCATTGGCCGACCCGCGCTGGGCCTCATAGGCTGCCTGACCTATTTTTTGCATCGAGACGCTCAATTCGGCCGATTTGTTGCGAATCTCGTTGACGTCATCGCCATCGAGCACGGCCCGCAGGGCGCTGATCTTGTCCTGCACCTCGGTACGGATGGCCCCATCGAGGGCTTCGCCCACCTCGCGCATGGAGCGTTCGGCGGTGTAGATCAGGCTATCGGCATGGTTGCGGGCCTCGATCAACTCGCGACGCCGCCGGTCCTCCTCGGCGTGGGCTTCGGCGTCGCGGATCATGCGCTCGATCTCCTCCTCGCTCAGGCCCGATGAGGCGGTGATGGTGATGCGTTGCTCCTTGCCGGTGGCCTTGTCCCTGGCGGTCACGTTCACAATCCCATTGGCGTCAATATCGAACGTCACCTCGATCTGCGGCACGCCGCGCGGGGCCGGGGGGATGCCTGACAGCTCGAAGCGTCCCAGACTCTTATTGTAGCGCGCCTCGGCCCGTTCGCCCTGCAGGACATGGATCTCAACGCTGCTTTGATTGTCGCTGGCGGTTGAGAAGACCTGGCTCTTGCGGGTGGGGATAGTGGTATTGCGCTCGATCAGGGGGGTCATCACCCCGCCGAGGGTCTCAATCCCGAGGGTCAGCGGGGTCACGTCGAGCAGCAGCACATCCTTCACTTCGCCGCCGAGCACGCCGGCCTGAATAGCGGCGCCGATGGCCACCACTTCGTCGGGGTTGACCGACTTGTTCGGCTCCTTGCCGAAGAACTTCCGCACCGCCTCCTGGATGGCCGGCATGCGCGTCTGCCCGCCAACCAGGATCACCTCGTCAATCTGTGACGGCTTGAGGCCGGCGTCGCTGAGGGCCTGGCGCACGGGACCCATGCTGCGCTCGATCAGATCGGCGGTGAGTTGTTCGAGCTTCGACCGCGTCAGGGTGATGTTCAGATGCTTGGGGCCGGAGGCGTCGGCGGTGATGAAGGGCAGGTTGATCTCGGTCTGCCCGACGCTGGAAAGCTCCATCTTGGCCTTTTCGGCGGCCTCCTTGAGCCGTTGCAGGGCCATGCGGTCCTGCCGCAGATCAACGCCGTGCTCCTTGCGAAACTCATCGGCCAGCCAGTCAATAATGCGCTGGTCGAAATCATCGCCGCCGAGGTGCGTGTCGCCGCTGGTGGCCTTCACCTCCACCACGCCCTCGCTGAGTTCGAGGATGGAGACATCGAAGGTGCCGCCGCCCATGTCATAGACGACCACGATCTCGTCTTTGCCCTTCTTATCGAGGCCATAGGCCAGGGCCGAAGCGGTTGGCTCGTTGACGATGCGCAGCACCTCCAGCCCGGCGATCTTGCCGGCGTCTTTGGTGGCCTGACGCTGGCTGTCGTTGAAGTAGGCCGGCACGGTAATCACCGCCTGGGTCACCGGTTCGCCCAGGTAGGCCTCGGCGTCGGCCTTGAGCTTCTGCAGCACCATGGCGGAGATCTCCGGAGGCGCGTACTCGCGCCCGCCCATCAGCACCCGCACATCGCCATTCGGCGCGCTGGAGAGCTTGTAGGGCACCAGGCTGAGATCCTTCTGCACCGTCGGCTCGTTGAACTTCCGGCCAATGAACCGCTTGACCGAAAAGATGGTATTCTCCGGATTGGTCACAGCCTGGCGGCGGGCCACCTGGCCCACCATACGCTCGCCGGACTTGTTGACCGCCACCACCGAGGGGGTGAGCCGCGATCCCTCGGCGTTGGGGATCACCACCGCCTCGCCGCCCTCGACCACGGCCACGACCGAGTTGGTGGTTCCCAGATCGATTCCGATAACCTTGGGCATGCAACCTCACTCTATCGCTTATCCACGACCTACCTTGACCATGCTCGGGCGCAACACGCGATCGCCCAGTTTGTAGCCCTTCTGCAATTCGGCGATGACCTTGCCTTCCTGGCCTTCAGCCTCTTCGTAGAGCACCGCTTCATGCAAATTTGGATCGAATTCCTGACCCAGAGCCTCAATCGGTTTCACCCCTTCGCTCTCAAGGATAGTGCGCAACTTCTGGGCGATCAACTGCGTGCCGCTCCACCATGGCGTTTCGGCGATCTCAGGGGGAATATTGGCGATGGCTCGCTCGAAGTCGTCAAGCACCGGCAGCAGTTTCAACAGCAGCGCCGACGAGGCGCTGCGGATCAGTTCGGCCCGTTCGATCTCGACGCGGCGCTTGAAGTTTTTGTAATCGGCGGCGGCGCGCAGCCACTGATCCTTGTATTCGGCGGCCTGGGCCTCGGCCTCAGCCAGCCGGGCCTGCAACTCCTCCGGGGTCGCCCCGGCGCCCTCAGCCGCCGGAGCGGCCTCAATCACCGGAGCGGTCTCGGCGGGCGGAACGGTCTCGGCGGTAGTGGCCGCTTCGTTATCCGTAGCGATGTTCTGTTCTTCGCTCATAGGTCTCCTCGTTATCTTCGCAGAGACTATCTCATAACAATTGGCAGCCAGCTCGAGAAGGTCGGAGAAACCAGGTTTCTCCACGCCCCTGCCAGAGGGACGAGTCCGGGAGGGCGCAGCCTTTCCGGAAAACTAGCTGTCTACCCGGTCTCTTACGGTCTTACCGAGGTTTGAGACAGTCTCTAACGCCAGTTCCTGTTGCACAGTGCAGACGCATCATCACCGCATCTCATCGGGACGCCATGTACGCCAATCCAAAACCCGCAATCCGAAATGGCAGAAGACGTGGCCTTTCAGATAACAGGCAGGAGAAGGTGCGGAAGGCCGCGCCCTCCGCGATTCTCCAGACGGTCATGCATGCGTGGGTCATGCGATACCACACCGGGCGCCGGAGCGCGGAGCGATCCGCGGACCTATTCGAGCGCCTCGCCTTCCGGGACGCGGCTCTCCACATTGTACAGTTCGGCCAGCAGGTCGCTCATTAGCGACGAGATGTAGCGCACGGTAGAGATGGAGCGCGGGTAGGCCATGCGGGTTGGCCCGATGACGCCAAGCACTCCGGCAATGGCGTTCTCCACGCCGTAGCGCGCCAGCACCACGCTGTATTCGCGCATCTCATCGGCGCTGTTTTCGCCGCCGATGATCACCTGCACCCCGTCGGAGGCGAGCACCTGGGAGATGAGCGCGCCCAGGCCCCGCCCGCTCTTGAGGATCTCCAGCGCCCGGCGCAGACGCTCCACGGCCCGCTCGGCGTCTTCGCGCACCAGCGACGGAATGAACTCCGGCTGGCTCAACATCTCGATCAGCCCGTCAGAGTGGATCTGTTCGCGCGACTGCTCCTCGAAGGTCTGCATCGCGCGCACGAGCATCTCCACCAGCCCGCGCTCGAAGTCGGTAAGCAACAGTGGTTGCTGCTCCACGGGGCGCGCCAGGGTCTCCTCGATGCCACTCAACGTCTGGTCGGCCAGATAGTCGCTGAGGCGGGCGGCGCTGCGGCGCAGATCCTCGGAACTGCGCGCCGTGTCCAGGGTGACCGTCTGTTGTTTGACGATGCCGCCATGGAACACCAGCACCGCCAGGGCTATGGTGTCGTGAATGGCGATCAGCTCGATGCTGCGGAAGCGCAGCGGTTCCGCCGAGCGCGGGGGCGTAACGAGCGAGGCGTTCTGGGTGGTGCGCGCCAGCACGGCCCCGGCGAGCTGGATCCACTGGTCAAGTTCGCCGCGCACCTGGTAAAACTGGTGCCGGATGGTGCGCTGCTCCGCCAGGGGAAGGGTGGTGCGTTCCATCAGGTTCTCGACGAAGAACCGGTAGCCGGCGTCGGTAGGCACCCGCCCCGCCGAGGTGTGCAGGTGGGTCAGATACCCCAGTTCCTCCAGCGCCGCCAGTTCGTTGCGCACCGTTGCCGGCGAGACGTTGAGCCGGTACTTGCGTACCAGGGTCTCCGAAGCCACGGGGCAGGCGGTTTCCACGAACTCCTGAATAACCAGCTTGAGAATGGCTTGCCGCCGCTCAGTCAGCACTGCCGACATAGCCGCGCATCCTCACTGAGTTAGCACTCTCAACCGGAGAGTGCTAAAGCGCAAAACTAAAGCAGTGGCGTGCACGCTGTGCACGCCGCGGTAGATTGTACCATGAGTTTCGCTCCTTGTCAGCAGGGCAGACGGGGAGTGTGACGCGCCGCGCCCCCCTCCCGGCCTCCTTCCGACGGTTGTGCATTACCTGCAAGTGGACATTCGCTATTTGTGGCATTCGGAAGCCCCTGCCCCCTCTGCCGCGCGCGGGAGAGGGGACAGGGGCGTGAGATTCATCAGCGCACTAAAATGCCGACCCTCCTCGCGCGAAAAACTCTACGCCCGCCCCCATTTGCAAACAACAAGCCGTGAGCGGCAGACAGGGGGCCTCACTCCTGGCGCGCAGCGGCCTCGATCAGCGTCAGCAGGCGCGGCACCATCGCCGCCGGATTCTGGTGCAGCCCCTCCAGCAGCAGGGCGTTGTCGTAGAGTTGCTCCAGGCCGGCGGTGACCACCTGGTCCTCCGGGTTGGCCTCCAGTCGCCGGGCGAGGGCGGCGATCAGGCTGTGGGCCGGGTTCAGTTCGAGGATGCGCGGGCGCTGCTCGACCTCCTGCCCCAGCACCTGATGGATGCGCTGCATATGGCGCCCCAGGCCCTCTTCGTCGCTGACCAGGCGCGCCGGGCTGTCGCGCAGCACCTTCGAGGCGCGCACCTCCTTGATGCGTTCGCCGAGCACCGCCGCCGCCCGTTCGGCCAGCCGCGTGAACTGCTCATCGTTGATCTGCGGGGGCGCCGCCTCGACCTCGCCGGGCAACTGCAGATCGGCTTCGTCAACATTGCGCAGCCGCAGCCCCTCGTACTCGCGCAGGCCCGAGAGCATCAGCCCGTCCACCAGGTCGTGCAGCAGGAGCACCTCAATACCGCGGGCGGTGAAGGGGTCGAGGTGCGGGCTGGTGCGCGCCGCCTCGAGGCTTGAGGCCATCAGGTAGTAGATCTCCTTCTGCCCGTCCACGATGCGGCTCTTGTACTGTCCCAGGGTCACCAGGTCGTCGCCGCCGCGGGTGGTGTGGAAGCGCAGCAATTTGAGCAACTCGCTGCGGTTCTCGTAGTCCATCGCCACGCCTTCTTTAATGAAGACGCCAAACTCCTGCCAGAAGCGGGCGAACTTCTGGGGATCGCTGTCGGCGAGATCGTTCAGTTCGCGGTGCAAGCGCGCGGACAGGGTCTTGCGGATGCGCTGGATCACCGGGGCGCTCTGCACGCTCTCGCGCGAGACGTTCAGCGGCAGGTCTTCGCTGTCCACCACGCCTTCAACGAAGCGGAAGTGGGCCGGCAGCAGATCCCTGGCCTCTTCCGTGATCAGGACCTTGCGCGAGTAGAGCTTAATCTTGCCCTCGATGCGCCGCTCGAACAGCCCGCGCTCGCGCCTGGCGGGAATGAAGAGGATGCTGTGCAGATCCACCGGCGCGTCGGTCGAGAGGTGCACGTGCAGCAGCGGCTCTTCGTGGTCGAGGGTGAGCTGGCGGTACAGGTTGCGGTACTGCTCCGGCTCCACCTCGCGGGGTGCGCGGCGCCAGAGGGCCTTCTGCTGGTTGATCTGCCGCTCGCCCATATAGATGGGGAAGGCCACGAAGTCGGAGTGGCGCTTGACAATCTGCTCGATGCGCCAGCTCTGGGCGAACTCCTTCGCGTCCTCTTTCAGATGCACGATAATCGTCGTGCCGCGCCCTTCGCGCTCGGCCGGGCCGACGGTGTAGCGCTCGCTGCCGTCGCTCTCCCACATGGCCGCCTCGGCTTCGGGGCGGTAGGAACGCGAGACGACGGTCACCTTATCTGCAACCATGAACACAGAGTAGAAACCAACGCCAAACTGGCCGATAATCTCGCTGGCGCTGGCTTTGCTGGTCTCGCGGATGCGATCAACAAAGGCCCGCGCGCTCGACTGGGCGATGGTGCCCAGGTGTTCGATCATCTCCTCGCGGGTCATGCCGATGCCCGTATCGCGCACGGTCAGGGTGCCCTTATCCGGGTCGGACTCGATCCAGATCGCCAGTTCAGCGTCGGGGTCGCGCACCTCCCGGTTGGTGAGCATTTCAAACTGGACGCGGTTGAGCGCATCGGAGGCGTTCGAGATCAGTTCGCGCAGGAAAATCTCACGATCGGTATAGAGCGAGTGCGCCAGGATGTGCAACACCTGCTGCACTTCGGCTTTGAAGGTAAGCGACTCGGTCTGGTTCGTCGTTGCGTTCTCCGTGGTCATACATCTCTCCTGCAACGAGTGAACATTGATTTGAATACAGGGGGGCGCCGGGGCGCTGCCCGCCCAAACGTTTTTATTGTACATCATTCACCGGCACTGGCGGCTACGCCGCCAATGCCGGTGAAACAACGACCCGTGCGGTCCCTGCGAGCAGGGGCGCAGGGCAATCCTGTAACGCAACCCTCCGGGTTGCGCTACGGCGCCCTGCGGCGGTAGCTCTCGTCGAGCAACTCGACGATGTAGCGCACCTGCACATCTTCGCCGCGCCGCCGCAGTTCGCCCGCCAGTTGCAGGGCGCAGCCGGGATTGGCCGTAGCGATGACCCGCGCGCCGGTGGCGAGGGCGTTATCCACCTTGCGCGCGCCGAGGCGCGCGGCCATGTCGGGCTGAGTAAGGTTGTAGACCCCCGCCGAGCCGCAGCAGAGGGCGCTCTCGTGCATTTCGCGCAATTGCAGCCCCGGAATGGCGGTGAGCAGCGTTCGCGGCTGCACGGTGATGCGCTGGGCATGGGCGAGGTGGCAGGGTTCCTGGTAGGTCACCTGCACGTCGAGGCGGCCCAGACCGGCGCGGTTGAACTCGATGCCGGCCAGAAACTCGTGCACGTCTTTGACCTTGCGGCTGAAGGCGGCAGCCCGCTCGTACCACAGGGGGTCGTCGTGGAGCAGGTGGTGGTACTCTTTGAGCGTGCTGCCGCAGCCGGCGGCGTTGACCACAATCGCGTCCACTCCCAGGGCTTCAAAGGCGGCGATGTTGCGCCGCGCCAGGTCGCGGCCCCCGTCGAGGTCGCCGCCGTGGGTGTGCAGGGCCCCACAGCAGCCCTGGCCGGGCGGGAGGATTACCTCGCAGCCGTTCTTCTGGAGCACGCGGATGGTGGCCTCGTGGACGCCAGCGAAGGCGGTGCTCATGATGCAGCCGGTGAGCAGGGCCACGCTGTAGCGCCGTTCGCCCTCGGCGGGGTAGATCTGTCCCCTGGGCACGGTGAAGCGGGCGTTGATCGGCGGTAGCATCCGCTCGGCGTCGGCCATGCCGATCAGCTTCAGCAGCCCGCTCTTGCGTGCGATCCACTGCGCGCCGCTGCGCTGGTAGAGCCGCATAGAGGCCGAGAAGGCCCGGAACAGTCCCATATCCTTGAACAGGGCGCCGAAAACGGCGCCGCGCAGCGCCCGTTGCCACAGGGGCCGCGGCGGCAGCGCCCCCGGCGCGGCGGGGTCGCGCGCGCCCCGCTCGCGCGCTTGCTCGATCTGCGCCCGGCTCGCCTCGAGTATGGCGCCGTACTGCACCCCCGAGGGGCAGACCGCTTCACAGGCGCGGCAGTTGAGGCACTGGCTCATCTGCTCCTGAAAGACCTCGCTCTCCATGCCAATGCGTCCTTCGTCCACCGCCTTCATCAGGTAGATCCGCCCGCGCGGCGAGGACATTTCCAGTCCGGTTTCACGGTAGGTGGGGCAAGAGGAGAGGCACAGGCCGCAGTGCACGCAGGTGTTGATGATGTCGGAACTGGGGCGATCTCTGGCGCTGAAGGGCGCCAGGGGGATGCTGAGCGTCTCGCGTTCGGGGGTGGTGAGCGTCATGCTGTCTCTCCATCCAGGGCGGGCGCTGTCCCGCCGCTTGTTCAGGCTTATGGTGCAGAGGCGGCGTCCCGCCAGAAAAAGGCGCCGGGGTTCATCCGGTTGAAGGGGTCAAGTTCGGTTTTGATCGCCCGCATCAGCCCCAGGGCGGGCGGCGGCGCGCCCCGGGGCTGCGCCGCGCGAGCGGCCAGGAACGGGTCGAGCAGATGGGCGTGGCGCAGGCGTCGCACAAGGGCGGCGTGGAAGTCGAGACGCCCCTCTACCGGCCCCGCGACCTGGAGGTAGGCCACGCCGCTCAGGCCCCGGGCGCAGATGCTTAGAGCCAACCCGCGCGGCAGGGCCTCGGCCTCGGCGGCATCGAGGGCGGCCCCCAGGCCGGCGGGCGCGGCGCACAGGCGCATCAGACTGGCGCCAGGCGCCTCCGGGGGCGCGGCGCGGCGCGCCACTTCAGCCCACAGGGCCTCCTCGTCGCCTCCGCTCAGTTCGTCGGCGCTCAGGGCGCCGGCCTCGCCGGCCAGGGCGCGCAAGGCGCGCATGTGCCGCGCCACCGCCGCCGGGTGGCCCTCGGCCCGCAGGGCCAGCAGCGCGCCCCCGGACGGAACGGCCAGCGGCGCGCTCGGTTCGGGCGGCCCCGCGACCAGTTCCGCGGCGGTGGGTTGTAGCCGCGTGTCTGCCACCGCGTCCAGGCAGGCCAGGGCCTGTTGCCGCCCGGCGAAGGCGGCAAGCAGCGTCGCTGCGGCCCGTGGCCGCGGAAAGACCCGCAGGCGCACCGCCGCGATCACCCCCAGGGTGCCATGGCTGCCCACCAGGAGCTTGACCAGGTCGAAGCCGCTCACGTTCTTGACCACCTGGCCGCCCAGGCGCGACACGGCGCCGTCGGCCTCGACGATGGTCAGGCCCAGCACCCAGTCGCGCAATGTGCCGTACCCCAGGCGTCGCGGCCCGTCGGCGGCGACGGCGACCAGCGCGCCCAGGGTGGCCGCCTCTGGCCGGTGTACATCCAGAGGGAGCATCTGGCCGTTGGCGGCGAGGAGCGTCTGGAGTTCGGCCAGGCTCATCCCCGCCTCGACTCCAATGGTCAGGTCGTCCGGTTCGTAGACCAGCACCCGCTTCAGGCGCCGGGTGGCGATGCGCAGGGCGGGAGTCTGGGCGCGCGCGCCGTCGAGCCGCGCCGCGTCGCCACAGGGTCGCACGGGCGCGCCAACGCGGTGGCAGAGGGCCACCACACGCGCCAGCTCCTCGACGCTGCCGGGGCTGACGGCGAGGGCGGCGCCGCTGGCGGTCACATAGTCAGCGCCCACGATTGCCGCGAGGGCGGCGCTGTCGAGGCGGCTCGCCTCCGGCGCGCCAGTCACAGCGAGGCGCGACCGGCCTTCTCCTTCTCCGCCGGCCCCGGGCAAGGAGCGCGGGGCAGTGGCGCGCATGCGCGCCTGGCGTTGCGCGGCCAGGTCGCGGGGGCGCAGGGCGGCGGGGAAGATCTTGCCGGGGTTGAAGCAATCTTCGGGGTTGAAACAGGTGTAGATGGCGGCGTGGAGCTGGAGTTCGTGCGGTTCGAGCAGCAGCGGCAGGTACTCCTGCTTCTCCACCCCGATGCCGTGCTCGCCGCTGATCACCCCGCCCTGTTCGATGCTCAGCTTGAGCACCGCCCCGGCGATCGCGTGGGCGCGGGCGCGCTGGTCGGCGTCGCGGGGATCGTAGAGCACCATCGGATGCAGGTTGCCGTCGCCGGCGTGGAAGACGTTGCAGACCTCCATGCGCCACTCGTGCCGCAGCCGCTCAATATGCTCCATCATCAGCGGCAGGCGGGTGCGGGGCACCACCGTGTCCACGAGCAGGTAAGCCGGCGCCAGTCGCCCGACGGCCCCGGCCATCGCCTTGCGCGCCGCCCAGACCCGCGCCTGCTCGGCGGGGGTGCGGGCCGGGCGCAAGTCAAAGGCTCCCTGCGCCCGGCAGATCTCCAGGATTTCCTCCAGGGTCTCGTCCAACCCCTCGTTGACGCCGTCCACCTCGATGATTAGCAGGGTCGTCTCGCCCGATTCGGGCAGGCCCAGGCCATAGGCCCGGTTGACGGCGCGAATGCCGTTGTGGTCCATCACCTCCAGCGAGGCGGGCAGGGCGCCAGCGGCGATGATCCGGCTCACTGCAGCGGAGGCGGCGACGACGTTGGGAAAGAGCGCCAGCACCACGCGGTTGGCTTCGGGCAGCGGCGTGAGCCGCACTAGCGCCCGGGTGATCACGCCGAAGGTCCCCTCGCTGCCGACCACGACGCCGGTCAGGTCGTAGCCAGCGGCGTCGGGGGTCCCATCGCCGGTCCAGAGCAGGGTTCCATCGGGACGCGCCAGTTCCAGGGCCAGGACGTGGTTGGTTGTAACGCCGTACTTCAAGCAGTGGGGGCCGCCAGCGTTGGTGGCCAGGTTGCCGCCGATGGTGCTGGCCTTCTGCGAGGAGGGATCGGGGGCGAATTGCAATCCCAGGGGCGCCAGGCGGGCGTTCAACTCGGCGTTGACCACCCCGGCGCCGACCAGCGCCCGGCGCGAGCGCGGTTCAATCGCCTCGATGCGCTCCATGCGCGCGGTGCTGAGAAGCACGCCACCGCGGACGGGAATGGCGCCGCCAGCGATGCCCGTGCCGGCCCCGCGAGCCACCACGGGCAGCCCGGCGGCCACGGCCAGGCGCACCACCGCGGCGGCCTCCTCGGGCGTGGCGGGCAGCACCGCCACGTCTGGCGCGTGGGCGACGATCATGCTCGCGTCGGCGTCGTAGGTGCGCAGGGCGTCGGGATGCAGGACCACGGCGCGCGGCCCGACGACGCGGATCAGTTCGGCGATCAGCTCTGGCGGCACCATCACACCACGTAGCGCCCGGGATTCAGGAGATTCTCCGGGTCGAATTCCTGCTTGATCCGCCGCATCAGATCCAGATTGGCCAGCGCCGCGCCCCAGACGGGCAATTCGGCGGCCAGGGCCGGCTGCGCGCCGATGACCACCAGGTGCGGCCAGCGGGCGAGCATGGCCGCGTGCCAGGCCCGCAGGGCCTCATCGCCGCCCCGCAGGCGCAGGTAGGCCACCCCGCCGAGGGCGCGGGCCTGCACGCGCAGCGCCAGACCCTCGCGGGCGGCCAGGGCGCGCGCGTCGCCCAGGGCCGCCTCCAGCGCTCCGGGCAGGCAGCTCAGCCGGGCCACCAGTTCGTCGGCGGCCAGATCAACCGTCTGCGGGGCGTCGTTGAAGCCGGCCCAGCGCCGTTCCACCTCGGCAAAACCCTCGGCGGCGAGGGAAACCGCGCCGGCGCCAGCCTCCTCGGCCATGCGGCGCACGTCGCGCACGTGGCGTTCGACCGCGGCGGGCAGGCCCTCGATCCGCGCCTCGATGCTCGCCGCGGCGCCGTCCTCGCGGTACTCCACTGCGGCGGGCGTAAGCTGGCTCGCGCTCAGCGCGGTGATCAGCCGGAAGGCTCGCTCGGGCTGAGCGAAGAAGCAACTCAGGCTCGCCGCGGCCCGCGGCCGGGGTATCAGTTTGAAGTTAGCCGAGACGATGATCGCCAGCGTGCCCAGACTGCCCAGGTAGAGTTTCATCATATCGAAGCCGCTGACGTTCTTCACCACCATGCCGCCGGCCTTGCTGATGCGGCCCGTCGCCTCCACCACGCGGATGCCGATCAGCAGGTCGCGGCTGGTACCGTAGGCCAGCCGCCGCGGGCCATCCGCGCCGGAGGCCAGCAGGCCGCCGACGGTGCTCTGCTCGGGCCGCGGGGGGTCCAGGGGCAACATCTGGTTGTGCGCGGCGAGGGCCGCGTTCAGCGCGGCGAAGGTCATCCCCGCCTCGACCGAGATGGTGAGATCGTCAGGCTCGTGCAGCAGAATCGAGCGCAGTCCCGTCGTGCGGAGGACGACGAAGGTCTCGGCGGCGACGGGCCGGCCCCAGCGCTGGCGTGTGCCCCCGCCCCAGGGGACCAGGGGCACGCGCGCGGCGTGGCAGGCGGCGACGGCGCGGGCCAGATCCTCCACCGTGGCGGGAGTGATCACCAGGGCGGGGGCCCGGCCATGCACGGCGAACGGCGCCGTCTCCTCAGAGAGGGCGTCGGGGCCGACGATCGCGGCCAACTGGCGCGTCAGTGATGCAGGAAGCATAGGGCGTCACCTACCGGCTCTTCAACTCGCTCCAGGCCACGCCCGCCCGGCGCAGGGCGGCCAGTTCGCCGCAACCGCGCCCCTTCGGAAAGACCTTGCCCGGATTGAACAGGTCGTAGGGATCGAAGCTCTGGTGCAGCCCGGCCATGGCCGCCAGGTCCTCGGTGGAGAAGAGCAGGGTCATGTAGTCCTGCTTCTCGACGCCGATGCCGTGCTCGCCGCTGATTACCCCGCCCTGCTCGATGCTCACGTGCATCACCGCCGTGGCCGCCTCTAGCGCCCGCTGGTTCTGGCTGCGGTCGCGCCGGTCGAAGAGAATGATCGGGTGCAGGTTGCCGTCGCCAGCGTGGAAGACATTGGCGATAGGCAGGCGGTGCTCCTGCGAGATGCGCCCGACCTGCTCCATGGTGTAGGGCAGCCGGGTGCGCGGGACGACCGTATCAACCAGGTAGTAGGTCGGGGCCAGGCGACCCATCGCGCCGAAGGCGTTCTTACGCGCCGCCCAGACCTGGTTCTGCTCCGCCGGGGTGCGCGCCGGGCGCACATCCAGCGCCCCGTTGCGCCAGCAGACGGTGGTCATGTCGGCCAGCAACTCATCCAGACCATCGTCCACGCCGTCCACTTCGATGAGCAGCGCCGCGCCGGCCTGTTCGGGGAGGCCGAGTCTGTACATGTCGTTGACGGCCTTGATCGCCAGGCGGTCCATAATCTCCAGCGCTGCGGGCAGGAAGCCGCTGGCGATCACCTGCGAGACGCTGGCCGAGGCCCCGGCGATGTCGGGAAACAGGGCCAGCACAACCCGCACCGCCTCCGGCAGCCGCGTGAGCTTGAGCCAGGCGGCGGTCACCAGGCCGATGGTGCCTTCGCTGCCGGTGATCACCCCGGTCAGATCGTAACCCACCGGGGCGGGGTTGCCGTCCCCGGTCCAGATGATCGAGCCATCAGGCAGCACCATCTGCACCCCCAGCACGTGGCTCGCGGTCGTGCCATACTTGAGACAGTGGGGGCCGCCGGCGTTGTTGGCGATATTGCCGCCGACGGTGCAGGCCTTTTGCGAGGAGGGATCAGGAGCGAACTGGTAGCCATACGGCCTGACCGCCTGCGACAGTTCCCAGTTGATCACCCCCGGCTGGCAGAGCGCCCGGCCATTGCGCGCGTCAATTTCGAGCACCCGGTCCATCCGCGCCGTGCTGACGACGATCCCCCCGCCGATGGGCGTGGCGCCGCCGGAGAGACCCGTGCCGGCCCCGCGGGGCACAATAGGCACGCCGTAGCGCGAGGCCAGGCGCACCACGCCGCTGACCTGTTCAGCACTGGCGGGCAGCACCACCACCTGCGGCTCGCCGGTATCCATCACACAGCCATCGGCGTCGTAGGTCATCAGGGCCACGGGGTCGGCCACCACTCCGGCGGGACCGACGATGCGCCGCAACTCCTCGATGAGCTGGGAGCGGTTCATGGTCACTTCCTTCAGCAGTAAAAAAGTTTTCCTGGGAGGGTTGCACCCTCCCCTGGGGCCAGGACGCGGGGAAACCTGGTTAACCCCTCTTTCCCTGTAATGAGTAGTCTGTAAAGCAAGTCTTTCGCTACACCCCCGCCCCCCTCCCCAGCCCTCCCCCGCTGGGGGAGGGAGTCGAACTCCTCCCCCCGCTGGGGGGAGGCTGGGAGGGGGGAAATGCAAGGAAACTTACTTCACAGGCTACCGAGAGCGCGTGGCACCATTGTATCACGGGAATCAAAAAACCACCATGCGAAATAATATTTCGAATGGTGGAAATTCGGGGCGCGGGGAAATCCTCTTTTCCTGGGCGCAACCCTCCGGGTTGCTGCATTGCTGCGCCCTGTTCAGGAATTGCATAAATGCGCCGGTGCGGGTACCCTGCATGGCATGACACAGCAAGGGTCCGGGAGCGTTGTATGCTCCCGGACCCCGCAGAACCGCTATCCGAACCGGCACTCAGCGCTGCGCCAGCGGCAGGTAGACCCTGACCGGCGCGCCGCCGCCCGGAGGCGTGGGGGTCGCGACGGGGGGCATCGGGGTGGGGGTTGGGTTCACGACCGGAGGCATCGGGGTGGGGGTTGGGTTCACGACCGGAGGCATCGGTGTCGGGATCAGGCTGCCCCCGCCCCTATTCACGGTGTACGCCTGCCCGCTGGTGAAGGGCAGGTTGCTCACGTTCAATCCGGCCAGGTCGGCGATGGTCGCCCCGGCGGGCACATCGAGGCGCAGCGTGCCGTCCCCGGTCCCGGTAGCGACGGTGACCGTGTAGGTCGCGCCGCTGCCGCTCACGCCGGTGACGCTGGCCCCGCTCAGACTGCCGGTGGTCGTCAGGGTGAAGTCGCTGGCGGCCACACCGGTGACTGGCTCGTCGAAGGCGACCTGGAACTGCACGCTGGCGGCGGAGGTGGGATTCGGGTTGACGCGGGTGATGGCGCTGACGGACGGCGGCGTGGCATAGGCGGCGACGAAATCGGCGGCCAGGTTGCCGGCAGCATCCTGGAAGAAGCCGCCTGCAAACAGGTCGTTGCCGCTCACCGTCAGGGATCTGACTCCGTTGTTCAGCGCGCCGTTGCCGCCGCTGCCCCCCAGGGCGCTCCAACTGCTCCCATTCCAGCGCGCCACGTAGTCGGCTTCGGGAATGCCCGCGGCGTCGGTGAACCAGCCGCCCGCGTACACGTCGCCGCCGTTCACCGCCAGGGCGGTGACCGTGTCGTTTAGCGCGCCGTTGCCGCCGCTGCCCCCCAGGGCGCTCCAACTGCTCCCGTCCCAGCGCGCCACATAGTCGGCTTCGGGAATGCCTGCGGCGTCGGTGAACCTGCCGCCCGCGTACACGTCGCCGCCGTTCACCGCCAGGGCGGTGACCTCGCCATCGAGTGCGCCGTCAACGCCGCCGCCGAGGGCGCTCCAGGTGTTGGTCATACTATTCCAGCGCGCCACGTAGTCGGCCTGGGGGATACCCGCGGCGTTCCAGAAGCGGCCACCCACGTACACGTCGCTGCCGCTCACCGCCAGGGCATAGACATTACCGGACGGTGCGGCGTAGCCGCCGCCGGCTTCCAGGGCGCTCCAGGCGCTGCCGTTCCAGCGCGCGGCGAAGGTGGCTTCGAAGATGTTCGCAGCGCTCCAGAAATCGCCGCCCACGAACAGTTCGCCGCCGCTCACCGCCACGGCTCTGACCCCGCCGGTGAGCGCGCCGCTGGTACTGCTGCCACCGCCGAGGGCGCTCCAGGTGTTGGTAGTCGTATCCAGGCGGGCCACGAAGTCGGCCCGGACGAGGCCCGCTGCATTCTGGAAGTTGCCGCCCACATACACGTTGCTGCCGCTCACCGCCAGGGCGCCGACCCCGCCGGTGAGCGCGCCGTTGCTGCCGCTGCCCCCCAGGGCGCTCCAGGTGTTGGTGGTCGCATTCCAGCGCGCCACAAGGTCGGCCTGGGGGATGCCCGCGGCGTCCCAGAAGCTGCCGCCCACATACACGTTGCTGCCGCTCACCGCCAGGGCGTGGACCACGCTGCCGAAGTCCAGCGCGCCGTTAGCGTCGCCGCCGAGGGCGCTCCAGGTGTTGGTCGTGGTGTCCCAGCGCGCGACATAGTCGGCCTGAGGAATGCCTGCGACGTTGGTGAAACTGCCGCCCACATACACGTCTGTGCCGCTCACCGCCAGGGCGAGGACCTGGTTGTTGAGAGCGCCGTCGGGCATAGACCCCAGGTTGGTCCACCGGGGCGCGCCGCTCTGGGACTGGAAGATCGGCCCCTGTTCGGGGTCGAGGGTGACCTGCCAGCCGCTCACGTCGAGCGCGCCGCTGAACGAGCCGTCGAGCCGCAGGGTGCCGTCGGGGTTGAGCAAGGTTTCTACAGGGGTGGCGGCGGGCGCGGGGGCCTCGCTCGGGCGCGGCGGCTGGGCCGTGACGCGGACGCCGCCGAGGAGAACGCTGAGGGTTAAGACGAGGGTGATGGTCCAGGTTCGGATGTGCATACGGTGGTCTTCCTTCTCCGATGTACAACAACGATGTCCAGACGACCGATGAGCGAAATGATTGGACCGGCAATCAGGGACGGGCGTTCAGGCGCGGGGGATGGGCCGGCTGCGCGAGAAATTGGCCGACCGTTTGTGCGACGGGCGTTCAGGCGCGGGGGATGGGCAGTAAAGTCGCCGGACAACTCTGTTCTAGCCTGACCGTGGCGGGATCAAGGCTACGGCATGTCGCGCAGCGGTCGGGACGTAGCGGCGGCGCCGATCGGACCGCCGGAAGAGATGCGGGATCGTCCCGTATCTGCCAACAAGTATGCTGGTACGCGTATTACTGTAGTATTACCGGTAGGGCGTAGCAGGCGGCGCCGCACGCCCGGCCCGCTCCCTCGGCGCGGCGTCGGCGCCGCGCGGCGCCGCGCGGGGAACGCATGGCCCTGGCGCAGGGGAAGGGCATCAAGGAACCGCTATTCATAGGCCAGTTTGTGAACGAAGTTTCCCGGTGTTTGTCACCCCGAGCGGAGCGCGGGGTCTACCGCGCCAGGAGGGGGAAGCGGGGCTTCCACGTTCTGAGCGAGGGCTTTAGAGCCTATCTGAATAACTCCTGCAGGAAGGCGGGGAACGCAGGTTTCCCCACGATCACCTTCCCGCAACCGTGCGCTCCAGCAGCTTGACCGTGGCGTAGATGGCGTCAATGTGCGGCGTGGCGACGCCGACCAGGCGGCCCAGCTCGATCACCGCGCCGACCATGGCGTCAACCTCGGTCGGGCGGCCCGCTTCGATGTCCTGGAGCATGGAGGTCTTATGCGCGCCGACCTCCTCGGCGCCCTTGATGCGCTGCTCGATGCTGATGCCGAACTCGATGCCGAGGGCCTCGGCGATCTGCTGGGCCTCGGCCATCATCGCCACCGCCAGGGCGCGGGTCAGCGGTTCGGCGACGATGGCGTCGAGGGTGGCGCGGGTGAGGGCGCTGATGGGGTTGAAGGCCAGGTTGCCCCACAGCTTGACCCACAACTCGTTGCGGATGCGCGGGCGCACGGGGGCCTTCAGCCCCGCGGCGGTCATCAGGTGAGACAGGCGGGTCACCCGCTCGGTGCGGGCGCCGTCGGGCTCGCCGAGGGTGAAGCGGTTGCCCTCGATGTGGCGGATCACCCCGGGGCGGACGATCTCGGCGGCGGGGTAAACCACGCAGCCAATGACGCGCTCGGGTTCGGTGTGGGCGGCGATCACCCCGCCGGGGTCAACGCTCTCCAGGCGGCGGCCTTCGTGGGGACCGCCGTGGCGGTAGAAGTACCACCAGGGAATGCCGTTCTGGGCGTAGACCACGGCGGTGTCGGGGGCGTAGAGCGCGCGCATGGGCGCAGCCAGGGCGGGCAGGCTCTGGGCCTTGACGGCCACGATCACATACTCGTGGGGGCCGGCCTCGGCCAGGTCGGCGGTGGCGCGGGCCGGGCGCGCCGTCTCGCGCTGCCCGTCGGCGTACTCCACGCTGAGGCCCTCGCGCCGGATGGCCTCAAGATGGGCGCCGCGAGCGATCAGCGTCACCTCGGCCCCGGCGCGGGCCAGCTTCACCCCCAGGAAGCCGCCGATCGCCCCGGCGCCAACGATACAGATCCGCATAGCTTACAGCTTCCGCAAATAGACCCGCTCCAACGTGTGCCGCGGACCCTTCTCCAGGATCAGATCGGCCCGTTCGCGGGTCGGCTCGATGTTCTGCTTCAGGTTCACGTAGTTGATCTCGCGCCAGATGCGCCGGGCGGTGGCGATGGCCTCCTCCACGCTCAACTCGGCGTAGCGGCGGAAGAACGACGACGGATCGCGGAAGGCCGTCTCGCGCAGGCGCAGGAAGCGCTCGACGTACCACTGTTGCAGCAGCAACTCATCGGCATCCACATAGATCGAAAAATCGAAGAAATCCGACACAAACATCTGCGGCGCGCGGCAGGAGCGTCCGCCGCGTTGCAGCACGTTCAGCCCCTCGACGATGAGGATGTCGGGCCGGTCAATAACGCGGGTCTCATTGGGCACGATATCGTAGATCAGGTGCGAGTAGACCGGCACCTCCAGGCGCGGCACCCCCGACTTGACATCGGCCATGAACTGGAGCAAGCGGCGGCGGTCATAGCTTTCAGGGAAGCCCTTGCGGTGCATGATGCCGCGTTGCTGGAGCACGCGGTTAGGGTACAGAAAGCCATCAGTCGGGACCAGATCGACCTTCAGATTGCCCGACTGGCGGCTGAGGAGCGCCTGGAGGATGCGGGCAGTGCTGCTCTTACCCACGGCGACGCTGCCGGCAATGCCGATAACATAGGGCACACGGCTGGCGGAGGGATAGTCGAGAAAGACATTAGTGACCTGGTACAGTTGCTGCGACGCCTCGAAGTACAGTTGGAGCAGGCGGGTCAGGGGAAGGTAAATATCGGCCACCTCCTGCATTGAAACCGAGTCGCTCAGGCTAACCAGGTGTTCGAGTTCCTCTTCGGAGATCGGCAATTCAGCGCCATCACGGAGACGCGCCCATTCGGCGCGGGAGAAGCGCAAATACGGGCTGAGGCGGCGTTCGTCGGCGAACACGGTGGCCATGGGTCAATCCTCATTCCTGCGAGTGCACAAGGCACGCTGATGCTAGAAGCGCCGGGGAGCGCAGGCATCATCGCCAGCCGCGTCCCGTCAATCGGTATTACTCGGCCAGGCCGAGTGTTTTGGCCATGGTGATGCGTTGAAGCTTGCCCGTGGGGCCACGGGGGAGGGCTTCGAGGACATGGATCCGGCGGGGCACCTTAAAGTCGGCCAGGAAGCGGGCGCAGTGGTCGCGCAGTTCACGTTCGGCGGCCTCGCCTTTGAGCACCACAGCGGCGTGCACCTCTTCACCGAGGGTGGGATGGGGGACGGCAAAGGCCAGAGCCTCGGCCACGGCGGGATGACGCAGGAGCACATCGTCAATTTCCAGGGGTGAAATCTTTTCGCCACCGCGATTGATCAATTCCTTGATCCGCCCGGTGAGCGTCAGGTAGCCCTCGGCATCGAGGAAGCCCTGGTCGCCGGTGCGGAACCAGCCGTTCACGAAGGCCGCGGCATTGGCCTCCGGGTTGTTTTCGTAACCATCAACGACATTGCCGCCCCGCACCACCACTTCGCCCTTCGCTCCGCAGGGGAGCAGGCGACCGTTCTCGTCCATGATCGCCACGTCCACACCGAAGCCGAGGCCGACGCTGCCCGGCTTGCGCGGGGCGGGCGGGAGAGGGTTGGAGGTCATCTGGTGGCTGGCTTCGGTCATGCCGTAGCTTTCGAGCACCGGCGCGCCGAAAACCGCCTCCATGCGTTCCATGACCACGGGCGGCAGAGGGGCGCTGCTGGAGCGGATGAAGCGGAAGGGGTGGGCCTGGATGGTCGCCAGGTTGCGTTCGGCCCTTGCGAGGAGGGCCTGATGCATGGTGGGTACGGCGGAGTACCAGGTGGGCCGGAACGTCTCGACCCACTGCCAGAACTTGAGCGCGTCGAAGCCGGGCGGGCAGATCACCGCACCGCCGGTGGCCAGCGTGCTCAACAACGAGGCAACGATGCCATGAACATGGAACAGCGGCATCACGCAGAGCGCCCGGTCGTCGGGGCCAAGCTGGCAGGTTGCGGCAATATTGGCGGTTGACGTGGCCAGGTTGCGATGGCGGATGGGCACGCGCTTGGGGCGGCTGGTGGTGCCGCTGGTGTGGAGGATCATCGCCACATCATCGGGGCGGGCAAAATCGGGGGTGACGCCGGGGGCGAGGGGATGGTCGGCGTGGAAGGCGACGGCGCCATCCGCATGCGTTTCGACCTCGATCAGCAGCATGCCGGGGAGCATGGCCGCGCGGGCTTCGGGCAGGGCGCCGGGCGGGACGATCAGCGCCCTGGCCCGCGTGTCTTCGTAGTAGAAGGCGAACTCCTCCTGCCGGTACTTCGGATTGAGGGGCGCGGCGGTAGCGGCGGTGGCGGCGGCCAGGAAGGCGACCGCCATTTCCGGGCCGTTGGGCAGCGCCAGGGCGATGCGGTCGCCCCGGGCGAGGCCCAGGGCCTGCAACTGCGCCGCCAGGTCGGCCACATTCGTCCGCAGCGCGGCATACGTTATCGGCGGGCGGCCGGGGGCCAGGATCGCGGGCTGGTCAGCAAGGCCATTGTCGAGCAAGTCGAGCAACGTGCGGGTCACGGGCTCACGGGCCATCATCGGCTCCTGTCAGGGCGGCGCTGGAAGACAGGATGCCCGGCTAACCGGCAGCCTGGAGCGGCTGAAGCCACCACGGGCAGGGCGCCGGTTTGCCGGGGCGTCGCGCTAGCGGGTATTCAAATTGTTGGGTTGTTGAATCGTAACCAGGTTTATCATTCTCAACCCCAGATCCATTGTAAAACACGGAGTTACACCGCTACCATCCGGCGGCGCAGCCGTCGCAGCGCGGCTCACTACCGGCCAGATAAGCGCCCGTATCCAGGCGCCAGATGATCTGCCCGCGCCCGAAGGGGCCAACCTCGGCCTCCACGCGCACCTGGTGGCCGCGGGCGATCAGGCCCTCGATCACGTGGCGCGGGGTCTCCAGTTCCAGGTGCACCGTGCCGTCGCGTTCCCAGCGCCAACGGGGCGCGTCAAGCGCGGCCTGGGGATGCATGCCATAGGTGAGACTGTTGACGATAAGCTGGGTGTGGCCCTGGGGCTGCATGTGGGCGCCCATCAGCCCGAAGGGTCCGACGGGCCGGCCATCCTTCAGGAGAAAGCCGGGGATGATGGTGTGAAAGGGGCGCTTGCCCGGTTCCAGGCAATTGGGATGGCCCGGCTCGGTGACGAAGCTGAAGCCGCGGTTGTGCAGGGCGATGCCCCACCCCGGAATGACCACGCCTGAACCGAAGCCGGTGTAGGTGGACTGGATCATACTCACCATGCGCCCGGCGCCATCGGCGGCGCAGAAGTAGACCGTGCCGCCCTGCGGCAATTCGCCCGGCCCGTACTCGCGGGCCACGGGGCCGATCAGGGCGCGGCGGTCGGCCAGGCGCTCGCGATCGAGCAGCGCCGCTGTGGGCACGGCGGCCATGGCCGGGTCGCCGACATAGGCGAACACATCGGCGAAGGCCAGCTTCATCGCCTCGATCTGCAGGTGGCAACTCTCGGCCGAGTCGCGCGGGAAGCGGCCCAGATCCAGCCCATCGAGGATGCCCAGGGCGATCAGGGCGGCGATGCCCTGGCCGTTGGGCGGGATCTCGGCCACGGTATAGCCCGCGTAGTCGGTGGTGATCGGCGTGACCCACTCGGAGCGATGGGCAGCCAGGTCATCGGCGCCGAGCAGGCCCCCGGTAGCGGCGCTGAAGGCGGCAATCTCAGCGGCGATGGCCCCCTCATAGAAGGCGCGCGGCCCCTCACGGGCCAGCAGGCGCAGGGTGCGGGCGTGGCCGGGGGCGACGAAGCGCTCGCCGGCACGAGGCGCGCGTCCGTCGGGGGCGAAGGTCTCCAGAAAGGCGGCGAACTCCGGGCCGCGACGTGAGCGCGCCGCCGCCACGCCCTGCTCCCAGAAGAAGCTCACCAGCGCCGCCACCGGCGCGCCCTCCTCGGCATAGGCGATTGCCGGGGCCAGCACCTGTTCCAGGGGCAGCGCCCCGAAACGCGCGTGCAGATCGCCCCACGCCTGCACCACCCCGGGCACCGTCACCGGCAGCCAGCCCTCGGGCGGCACGCGCGCGTGGCCGGCCCGTTGCAGCGCCTCGACGCTCAGGGCCGTCGGGGCGCGCCCCGAGCCATTCAGCCCGTGCAGGGCCGCCCCGTCCCACACCAGGGCGAAGGCATCGCCCCCCAGGCCGTTGGAGGTCGGCTCGAGCACGGTCAGACAGGCCGCCGCGGCGATGGCGGCGTCCACTGCGGTGCCGCCGGCCTGGAGCATGCGCAGGCCGGCCTGCGAGGCCAGCGGGTGGCTGGCGGCCACCACGCCATTAGCGGCCAGCAGCGGCGCGCGGCGCGTGGCATAGGGGTAGCGCAACAGATCGAAATGCACGGGCCCTCCCCGGGGCAAGGCAAGCGAAACGACGCAAGGCTCGCCCGTAATTATGCCACATTTCTCGGCATCCGTTGGCGGGGGAGCCTGCCCTCCAGGAGGGTCCGGGAGGGGCATGTTCTCCCGGAGCTTACGATTTTTACATCACAATACCTGTAGACATGCACAGCCTATTACGTATAATAGTGCCTAATCAGCATGAAACTTCGTGGTAGCGAAACGGGCGCTTTTGATAGAAAGAACTTATGTTCTAGGAGCGTTCTCGATGAGCCCAATCCGCCGCTCTCTCCTGATCGTTGGGCTGATCATCGTCTTCTTGCTTTCCTGGCTCCGCGCGAGCCTCGGTCTTGGCATCGGCTGGACGGGGGTGCTCTGGGATACGCTGCGGGTGTTTCTTCCCGCTGCGCTGCTGCTCACCTTCGCCTTCTTCGTCCAGCGGGTCCCGCGCGAACCCCATATCGCCGCGGTGCGCCGCGATCTGTTTGGCGGATTGGAAACGATCGAGAATCGCGCCTTCTGGCACGTTCCCGGCCTGTTCACGACCCTGGCGCGCATGCCGGCCTACCCCCTGCGCTTTGAACACGAGGTCGAAAACATTGACACCCGCACGCCGGGATTGAGTCCCATTCAACGGGTGCGGGTGCGGTGCGTGTACCAGGTGACCGATGCGCTTACCTGCTATGAAACGTCGCTTAACCTGTACCAACTGATCAGGGAACTGCGGGACCGCGAGCGTCTGAACGAGAGCGACCCGGAGTTGTGGCAACGGGTGCTGCAGATGTTGATGAGCACCTTGCTCGATGACCGCCTCCGCGACGTGGTGTGGGACTGGCCGGCGGAGATGGCCGCCCACGACCGACGGCGGGTGGAGCCGCTGGCGCCCAGCAAACCTGATCGCCCGACGCCTGAGAACGACCCCTACGCCCTGAGCCTGAACCGGCGCCGCCTGGCCGAACAGTTGCTGCAACGCATGCGCGCCACCGCCCTTGACTGGGGGATCGAGGTGCGCGAGATTGTGCTCGAATCGATAACGATTGATCCAGAGTTGATCAGGCGCAAGACCCGCAACAAGGACAATGAGGTCGCCGAGGCGCAGCACAAGGCGAAGATCGAGGCCGTGGGCATCCAGACCCGGGGCGTGGCCGAGGCCGCCGTGCGGGCCCGCACGGTCAGGCGCATCCTCGAAGAGTTGCGCGACATGGGAGAGTTGCCTCGTCTGGAAGAAAAGACTATCTCCGACATTGTCCGCGCCGCGATGTACAGCGACGGCCAGACGATCCGGGGTGGCTCCCTGGAGCGCAGCAACGGGGCCGGTCCGGCGAAGACGCCCTGACCATAGTAGCGACGCCCGCGCCGATTGTAGCGGCCTTTTATCCTTCCAGGCCGGACGCCGGGATTATACTGATAGAAGGCGTCGTCCCTGTGTCACACAAGGAGGTGTGCCATGCGCGTCCGGCAGCATTACGACGATCAACTCCTGGCGCTTCACAACGAAGTGGTCGGCCTTGGTCAACAGGTCGTAACGGCGATTGCCCAGGCCCTCGAAGCTCTGGCAAGCAACAATGTGGAACTGGCCCGCGAGGTCCGCGCGGCGGATCTGCGCATCAACCAGGCCCAGCAGACTCTTGATTCCCACGCCTTCTTGCTCATCGCCACCCAGCAGCCGGTGGCGCGCGATCTGCGCAGCATCCTGGCAGCCATTGCCGTGGGGAGCGAGCTGGAACGCATCGGCGATTACGCCAAGGGCATCGCCCAGTTCGTCATCGGCCCGAATGGCCCGGCGACGCTGCAGCCGCCCGCCGAACTGCTCGAGCTCGGCGCCCTCGCTGTTGAGACGCTGCGGCAGGCTCTCGCCGCCCTTGACGCCCTCGACGCGACGCTTGCCCGGGCGGTCGGGGCTAAAGAGGAACAGGTCGATCACCTCTACGACAAGGTGATAGCCGTCATCGGCGACAGTCTGGCGCTTCATAAGGAGAACGCCCCCCGCGCCGCCGACCTGCTCTTCATCGCCCACAATCTGGAGCGCATCGCCGACCGCGCCACCAATATCGCCGAGCGGGTGATCTTCCAGGCCAGCGGCGAGACGGTGCAGTTGAACCCATAGGGTGTGTAGCCCTGCAAGGCGGAATGCCGTTGAACCCACCGGATGTCGGGCAATACCCCGTGGGGCAACCCTCCGGGTTGCCCCACGGGGTATTGCCTTGCCTGCTCTAGAACTCGATCAGCTCCGGGCAACGAACCGGTTTCAATTCTCCACCCGGTGAAAGGTCTCGGCCAGGGGCAGGCCGAACGGCTCGCCGCGCTCCCGCGCCCAGGCGCGCAGCCGTTCGGCCAGTTCGCTCTGGTCCTCGCCGAGCTGGCTGACGTGGCAGCGCAGGGCGGCCAGTTTGATCTCAAAGGTCTCCGACACGTCCACCGCGTAGTTCAGGTGGGGCGCGCCCATGACGAGGAGTTCGCGCACGCGGCTGGGGGCCAGACCCTCGGCCAGCAATTCGGGAAAGTCCCAGCCATTCTGGGCGGCGGGGTAGACGGCGGCGATGGCGGCCTCGCCTGCGGCCAGGTGGTCGGGGTGAAAGCGGCCCAGGGAGTAGTTCGGAGTCCAGACCCGCTCCGGCGACTGGCAGACGACGCGGTAGGCGCGGGTGCGGCGGATCTGGCGCACAATCTCGCGGCGCAGTTCTACGGTGGGCATGAGCGTGCCGTCAGGAAAGTCGAGGAACACCACCTCCTTGATGCCCAGCACGGCGGCGGCAGCCTGCTGTTCGGCCTTGCGCACCTGCGAAATGCGCTGCCGGGCTTCGGGGCCAACCTCGGTGGCGTCATCGGGGCCGCCCGCGCCGCCGTCGGTGCAGATCAGCAGGGTCACCTCCCAGCCCTCCCGCACCCAGGCGGCGATGGCCCCGCCACAGCCGAACTCCGCGTCATCGGGATGGGCCACCACTACCAGGATCGTCCGCGGACGCCCCTCTTCTGTCGTGGTCATACCCTTCTCTCCTCAGGGGGTGTCACGCACCCCGACACCTGCCGGAAGGCGAGGAAACCGGTCTTCCCCGCGCCCCTGCCCGTCGGGAAAGCACACTGGCGCAATCCTTCTTGCATTGTACAATACGGCTACCATCGAGGGGCGCGGGGAGTCTGCGCCTCTCCGCCCCTGAACCGGCACACGCACGGTCGGGCAAGAGCAATGCTGGGAGGGCCGCGCCCTTCAGGCAGGGAGGGGGGGAAACCAGGTTCCCCCAGACCCATTCAAGTGACCACCTTCCCCTTCGAGAACTTGCCCAATGCGCCAGTAAAGGATCTCAGTATGACCTACACTCCCACGCCCGCGGATAAGTTTACCTTTGGCCTCTGGACGGTGGGCAACCCCGGGCGCGACCCCTTCGGCGAGCCGGTGCGCCCGCGCTACGACCCGGTGACCCTCGTGCACCTGCTGGCCGAGGTCGGCGCCTACGGGGTCAATTTTCACGATAATGACCTGGTGCCGATTGACGCCACCCTCGCCGAACGCGACCGCATTGTGCGCGACTTCAAAGCCGCCCTGGACGCCACCGGCCTTGTCGTGCCCATGGCGACGACGAATCTCTTCAGCGACCCCGCCTTCAAGGATGGGGCCTTTACCGCGAATGATCCCCAGGTGCGGGCCTACGCCCTGCAGAAGGCCATGCGCGGCATTGACCTGGGGGTGGAGTGCGGGGCCGAGCTGTACATCTTCTGGGGCGGCCGCGAGGGCACGGAGACCGATGCCGTCAGGGATCCGCGGGAGGCCCTCAAGCGTTACCGCGAGGCGATCAATTACCTCTGCGCCTACGTCAGGGATCAGGGCTATTCCCTGCGCTTCGCCCTCGAACCCAAGCCCAATGAGCCGCGCGGCGACATTTACCTGGCGACCGTGGGCCATGTGCTGGCGTTTATCGCCACGCTCGACTACCCCGAGATGGTCGGCGTCAACCCCGAGGTGGCCCACGAGACCATGGCCGGCCTGAACGTGCTCCACGGCGTCGCCCAGGCCTGGGAGGCGGGCAAGCTCTTCCACATTGACCTGAATGACCAGATGATCGGGCGCTACGATCAGGATTTCCGGTTCGGCTCGGCCAATCTGAAGGCGACCTTCTTTCTGGTGAAGTTTCTGGAGGATGTAGGCTTTGACGGCCCGCGGCAGTTTGACGCCCACGCCTATCGCACCGAAGATCTTGAAGGGGTCAAGGATTTTGCCCGCGGGTGCATGCGCACTTATCTGATCCTCAAGGAGAAGGCGCGCCGCTGGAACGCCGACCCGGAGATCCAGGCCCTGCTGGCGGAGATCAACGCTGGCGACCAGGGGCCTCTCGTGTATAGCCGCGAGCACGCCGGGGCGCTCAAGGCCCGCGCCTTCGACCGGGCGGCCCTGGGGGCGCGGGGGCTGGCCTACGAGCGCCTCGACCAGTTGACAATAGACCTGCTGCTGGGAGTGCGATGAGCTACCTGCTTGGTCTCGACCTGGGCACCTCGGGCGCGCGAGCGGCGCTGGTGGACGCGGAGGGCCGGGTGCGCGCTACGGCGACGGCGGAGTACCCCCTCCGCCAGCCGCGGCCTCTCTGGAGCGAGCAGGACCCCGCCGACTGGTGGCGGGGGGCGCAGGAGGCCCTGCGCGCCGTACTGGCCAGGAGCGGGGTTCGGGGCGAGGCGGTGGCGGCCCTCGGCCTCACCGGGCAGATGCACGGCGCGACCTTCCTCGACGCCTCCGGCCAGGTGATCCGCCCGGCGATCCTCTGGAACGACCAGCGCACCGCGGCGGCCTGCGGCGAGATCACCCGGCGCGTCGGCGCCGAGCGCCTGGTCGCCATCACCGGCAATCCCGCCCTGACCGGCTTCCAGGCGCCCAAGATCCTCTGGCTGCGAGCCGAGGAACCGGCCAGCTACGCCCGTGTCGCCCGCGTGCTGCTGCCAAAGGACTACATCCGCCTGCTGCTCACCGGCGAGGCGGCCACCGACGCTTCCGACGCCGCCGGGACTCTGCTGCTCGACCTGCGCGCCCGCGACTACAGCCAGGAGGTGCTTGAGGCCCTGGAGATCCCCCGCGCCTGGCTGCCGCGCGTCTACGAGGGGCCCGAGGTCACGGGGAGCCTGCGTCCCGACGTGGCCGCCGACCTGGGCCTGCCCGCCGGGTTGCCGGTAGTGGCCGGGGGCGGCGACAACGCCGCGGCGGCGGTGGGCGCGGGCGTGATCTGCACCGGGGTGGTGAGCAGTTCGATCGGCACCTCGGGGGTGATCTTCGCCCACAGCGACACCCCGACCCTCGACCCGCAGGGCCGGCTTCACGGCTTCTGCCATGCCGTGCCGGGGGCCTACCACCTGATGGCCGTGGTCCTCAGCGCCGGCGGAGCCTTCCAGTGGCTGCGCGACACCCTGCGGGCCATCGCTCCGGATCTGGGCTACGAGCGACTGGTTGAACTGGCCGCGGCTGCCCCGCCCGGCGCCGAAGGGTTGCTCTTCGCGCCCTACCTGACCGGCGAACGCACCCCTCACCTCGACCCGCTGGCCCGTGGGGCCTGGGTGGGCCTGACCAGCCGCCACGGCCTTGGCCACATGGCCCGCGCGGTGATGGAAGGGGTGGTCTTTGCCATGCGTGATGGTCTGGAGATCATGCGCGCCCTGGGCACGCCGATTACCGAGATCCGCGCCACCGGCGGCGGAGCGAAAAGCGCCTTCTGGCTGCAACTTCAGGCCGATATGTACGGCGTCCCGGTGGCCACCCTCGCCGCCGAGGAGGGGCCGGCCCACGGCGCAGCGCTGCTGGCCGGCGTAGGGGCCGGTCTCTTTGCCGATGTGGCCGAGGCGGTGCGTCGCGGAGCGCGGGTAGCGAGCGTCACCGAACCCGACCCGGAACGCGCCCGGCGCTATACCGAATGCTACGCCGCTTACACCGAGGTCTACCCGGCCCTGCGGGAGACGATGCACCGCCTGGGGAAAGTGTAGAGGTGTGGAGGTGTGGAGATGTTTAGTTCAACCTCCACACCTCCACACCTCCACACCCAGACTCACCCCTCGGTAATGAACCAGCTCCCCCCGACGCGCACGACGGGAAAGCCCTCGGTCTGGCCCATGAGCGTGGCAAGGGCGCTAGTGCGTTCGCGCACCACCTGGCCCTCGCCATCGAGCCACTGGAGGGTCACCTTCCCGTCCACGACCCGTACCAGCGCCCGGTCACTTTGCCGCTCGATCACCTCCGTGCCGCTGTAGGCAATCTGCACCGTGGCCGTACTACCATAGACCGGCCGCACGGCGCTCTGGGCGTAGGCGGCGAGCATGCGGCTGAAGACGATGCGCTGATCGGCCCGTTCGCTCGGGGCGAAGTAGCTGGCCAGGCGTTCGGCCCACCCCCGGCGCGCGGTTTCGTCCGTCAGGTCGGCCTGCAATGCCTCGTTCAGCGTGGCAAGGAAGCTCTCAACCGCGGCCTGCGGGGTGGGGCCGCCCCGGCCTACCAGGTCCTCCTCGGAAGGCTCAGCGCCGCAGGCCGGGAGCAGCAGCAGGATGACCAGGAGCAATAGGAGCAGCCAGGCGCGAGGTGATCGCATGTCAATACCTGGTGGCGGGCCGGCGAACCCACATTACCCCGGCGGCGCCGCATCCCGGAAGGGCCGCGGCGGCGGCGGCAGTTCGGCGCGCACAATCTGCCCGCCGTTGGCCAGATAGATGATTGGACGCGCCCCGCCATCATCAACCGCGATGCCGGCCAGTTCAGCCAGTTGCACGCTGCTGTCGGGACGGGCTTTCATCTGCTGGATGATCTTGCCAGAGAACTTTTCCATCTGGATGATCCGCTCGCCAAGCGTGTCGAGCAAGAAGAAATGACCGTTCTCCGGGCCATTGCCGGTGACGAAGAAGCGCGTCACATTGGTGAGCGGCGGGGTGATCGGTTCAGGCGTCACTTCGCCCACCAGTTGGCCCTGGCTGAAGATCAGCACGGCGCCGTTGGAACGGAGCAGGTAGATGCTGCCATCCACGCTCATATCCACGACCGTGCTCAGATCCACCTCGGCGATGCTGGCCGGGTCGAGCCAGTAATCAGGCGGATCGCCAAAGCTGCCCGACCGGTAGCGCAGGACCTCATTCGCCTGGGCGCCCCAGATGTAGAGATTACCGGCATACTCCTCGACATCGAGCCGGTCGCGGATGGTCCAGATCTCGCTGGTGCCGAGCCGGGAGTAGTTCCAGACGCCGCCGGTGCGGAAGTAGTACCCGGCGCCGCTGGGGGCCTGATCCACGGCCACCACCTGATCAATGCGCCAGACGGCCGCCCGCAGCGGGCCGACAACGGCGCTGCCTACAGACTGCCCGGGGCTGAGATAGGGCACGGGCGTACCGCCATCACGCGGCACGCGGTACAGTCGGGCGGCGCGCTGGTGGCTATCCAGAGCATAGAGGAACCGTGACGCTTCCAGAACCGCCGTGTCGGTCAGGGGGCCGGCGGGGCGCGGCACGATTACATCGGCGAAGCGCCCGGCGGGCAGGGTGGACAGCACGACCGGATTGTCAAAAAAGGTCAGGCGCTGGATAGCAGCAAGCGCGCGCTCGTACTCGCGCTGCAACTCCTGGTAGCGCAACCAGAGCGGCGGATTGGTGTCGGTCACACTGGGGCTGGCGCGCAGTTGCTCGATAGCCTGGCGGGTCAGTTCCAGCGCCTCCAGGGCCGCGCTGTCCGACGGCGCGGCCCGCACCTGGTTCAGGCGCTCGTCGGCGGCGGCGAAGTAGGCCAGGACAATCTGCTGATCGTTCTGCCGGGTCAGGGCAATGCCATAGATTACCAGCGCAGCAATGACAAGCGAGAGAATGGCCAGCAGGGGCCAGGGGAAGGGTGGTCGCGTGCGGCGATAGGAAAGCCCGTGCCGCCGCGGAATGGGGCGCGGCGGCGGAGGCCGGCGGGTGCGCGGACGGCGCAGGCGCTCATCAACAGCGATGCGCAGACGATGGAAGGGCAGCGCCAGCCGCTCCTGCCAGGTCATATCCACCAGGGGACGATGGATGTAGCGCGGCTGGTAGGGACGCCCTCCGCTGATCGCCTCGCGATCGGCCAGATCAATGCGCCGCGCGCTCCCTGCGACGGGATCGGCTTCGCCCAGGAACACCGACGGGGGCAGATTCTCCAGCCGCAGGGGCGCCAGTTCCGGTTGCTCGCGGCCGCGCGCTACGCGCGCGGCAAGGCTCTCACCGACATCGAGGGGCGCCGGGCGCGACGGCGGCGCCGGGGAGTGTGTCGGTTGCACGGGCATGGTAAAGAGCGGATCGGGGGCAGGCTCAGGCGCGGGAGCGGCTGGCAGGCGACGCCATCCCCATCGCCGGGCCAGGCGGCTGAACCAGGGCGTGGCAGCTTGCGGCTGCTCTGGCTCTGCCGCGGCGTCGCTCGAACGCCACAGGCTCCCCGCGGGGCGCCGGCGCGTTGCGGATGCTACTGTCAGGATCAGCGCATGGGCGGTGGTTAACCCTGCCGCGAGCGCCCGCTCTTTAAGTTGCGCCGCCATCACGTCGGCCTCGCCGGAGCGCAGCAGGGCCTCAACGTCGGCGCGGCCCAGCACCTCGGCGAAGGCGCTGGAGCAAATGATCGCCCCTTCGCCCGCCCGCAGCGGGCAGCGGAACAACTCCGGCTCGATGAACAGACTGGCCCCCAGCGCACCCGACCGCACGAACAGCGCCGCGCTCTCCGCCGCCGGGTCCCAGACCGGATGGGCCGGCAGGGCCCGCAGCCGGCCCTCACTGAGCACATAGGCCTGGGCCGGCTGCACCTGAGCCACGTACAGGGTCCCCTCCCGCAGCACGGCGGCGGTGCAGCCGACGGTAACGCGCTCAGCCACGGGGAGGTTAAAGTTGTGTTCGTAGAGCGCCTTGTTGGTCGCCCGCAGCGCCGCCCGTAACGCCGCCGTCGCGCTGAAACTCTGATCGTTGTCAAACGCGCGGCGAAATACCCGCAGCGCCAGCTTGCACGCTGCGGCGCCACGGGGGCCGTCGCCGTCAGTCTCAACGACCAGATACAGCCGGCCCTTACGCGCCTCCTGGCTCAGGTTGTTAGGACCATCCACCGCGCTGATCCGTTCGTCAGGCGGCTGGTCAGCGCCGTCCACGAGACCGAACTGACCGGTGCGAACCTCGAACCGCTCCATACCGCGCTTTCCTGTGCCTGTTCTGTATGGGGATTATAGCACACCGGGTCGGAGCATACGTGTTCAGGCTCGCCGCAGAGAACATTCAGTAGCGCAGAGGATGGGCGTTCTCAGGTGTAGGGTTTTCCGGCGCATGCTCGCGTCGCATTCGTCATCCGGGGCATCGGGCCCCCCCGTCCCCCTCTCCCGCGCGCGGGAGAAGGGGGCGGGGGGATGAGGATCGTAAGCGCATTCGAATGCCGAAAACCGCTTCTCGCTTGAGAAGAGGAATGGGCGGCCGTGGCAACGCTCCGCGCCCCTCCGCGTCCTCTGCGGTGAACGCCCGGTCAGAAGACGGGCGCCCTATCGCAACGGGTCCGGGTTTGCCGCAGAGTTTTGAAAAGGTTATAATATCCAAACTGTTTCATCCATGCCGTCTCGCCGGAGATGGCCGGGAGATTGCAGCGCCAGACAGCCCCACGGCTGCCGTGCCGGCGTGTCTGGGAGCAGCGTACAACTGCCATAGCCACATTGCGCTTACTTCGTGGAGAAGCCTATGGCGCGCGTATCGGTGGTCATCAATGGCGAACTGCGCGTCTTTCCGCTGGGCGCGAACGGGCTGACTATTGGGCGGCAACTCGATAACGATATCGTCCTCAACCATGCGATCGTCTCGCGCCACCATGCGCGGGTCGAGCTTCGCGGTCATCAGGCATGGGTGGTTGACCTCAATAGTCGCAACGGCCTTACCGTCAATCGCCTGCGGCTCAAAGAGGAGCCGCTCAACGACGGCGACGTGATCGGCATCGGCCCCTTTGACCTGCGCTATGAGGACCGCGCGGCCCAGGACATTGTTCTGGACGACAACCGCTACTTTCCGCTGGCCTCGCACGGGCAGGCCGTGGGCGCGCCCGAGCAGCGCCTGACGCCCGCCGATCTGCAGGAGTTCTACGCCATCAGCATGCGCCTCACCCAGGTGATGGATTACCGCGAACTGCTGGAGCGGGTCATGGAGGAAGTGCTGCGCGTGGCGCCGGCCCAGCGGGGCCTGCTCCTGCTGGTTCGGGGCGAGGAACTGGTGCCGCGGGTGGTTGTGCCTGCCGGCACGGGCGAGGTGGCCATTTCGAGCACCATTGTCCGCAAGGTCCTCCAGGAGGGCGAGGCGGTGCTGACCCGTGACGCGCGCCTCGACTTTGCCGGCGCCGAGAGCATTGTCAGCGCCAACATCCGCTCGGCTTTGTGCGCTCCGCTTATGGCCGAGGGTCGCGCCATCGGGCTGATCATGCTCGACTCGCCGGGTCGCGAACAGTTCAGCGAGCGCGATCGCGACCTGGTGGTCGCCATCGCCAGTTTCGCCGCCGTCGCCATCGAACGCGCCCGCCTCACCGAGGAACTCCGCGTGCAGGGGCAGTTGCGCCAGAACCTGGAACGCTTTCTTTCGCCCAACCTGGCCCAGGCGCTCGCGCGCTACATCGCCCAACATGGGCGCCTGTGGGAGGCCCGCGAAGAGATCGTCACCGTGCTCTTCGCTGATGCCCAGGGCTTCACCGCCCTCGCCGAGCGGCTCTCGCCCCGCGAGGTGCAGGACCTGCTTAACGAATACCTGCATGCATTGACCGAAGTGATTTTCCGTTACAATGGCACAGTGGATAAGTACACCGGCGATGGGATCATGGCCCTGTTTGGCGCGCCCCGGCTGCCCGATGATCCGCCCGACGACCAGCATGCCGTCAGCGCGGTTGCCGCGGCGCTGGAAATGCAGGCCGCCCAGCGGCGCCTGGTGGATCGCTGGCCGCCTGACCGCGCCTTCGCCATTCGTATCGGGGTGAATACCGGTCCGGCCTACACTGGCTTCTTTGGCACCCGCCATCGTCTGGAGTATACCGCGATCGGCGATACGGTGAACACTGCCTCACGTCTGGAGGGTCAGGCCGAACCGGGCACCGTGCTCATCGGCGAGGCCACCGCCAGCATGCTGGGCGATCGCTTTCGGCTCGAAGAAATGGGCGCACTGGCCCTGAAAGGGCGCCAGGGCCGGGTGCGGGCCTTCAAGGTCCTCGGGCCGGCATAGGAGTTGATGGCCGGGTCGGGCCTCCGCCGGGGAAGGTCCATCCCGGAAACCCTCGCCACTGACTCGATCGCAATGCAATGCCTGTTGTAGTAGGAATCCGCTTCAAGGATAGCGGCAAGGTTTACTACTTCGACCCACGCGACCTCGATGTACGCGTGGGCGAGCACGTGATCGTCGAAACCGTGCGCGGTCTGGAACTGGCCCGCGTGGCGCACGAGCGCCGCGAGGTGCCGGAAGAGGAGATCATCGCCGAACTGAAGCCGGTGGTCCGCCGCGCCGAGCCTGCCGATTTTGAGCGCCTGCGCCAGTTGCAGAGCCGTCACGACGAGGTGCTGGCCCGCTGCGCCGAGAAGGTCCGCGAGCACGGTCTGCCGATGAAACTGGTCAAGGCCGAGTACAGCTTCGATGGCTCGCGGCTGACGTTCTACTTCACCGCCGAAAAGCGCGTGGACTTTCGGATGCTCGTGCGCGATCTGGCGCGCACCTTCCGCACCCGCATCGAGTTGCGCCAGATCGGTCCGCGCGACGAGGCCAAGCTCCTCGGCGGCATCGGCCCATGCGGGCGCATCCTCTGCTGCGCCTCGTTCCTGCCCGACTACGCCCGCGTCAGCATCAAAATGGCCAAGGACCAGGATCTGCCGCTGAATCCCAGCAAGATCAGCGGCGTCTGTGGACGGTTGCTATGCTGCCTGTCGTATGAGCACGAGCAGTATGTTACCATGCGCGCCGAGTTGCCGCGAAAGGGCGCCTGGGTTCAGACGCCAGACGGCCCCGGTGAGGTGATCGCTCAACTGGTGCTGAAGCAGCAGTTGCTGGTGCAACTCGCCAGTAGCGGCATGCAGGAGATCTACAGCCTGGACCAGATCGAAGTGTCCACGGCCCAGGTGGCCGCGCTGGCGCAGGCGCGCAACGCCGAGGGCATTACGCCCGCCGCGCAGCAGCGCCGGTCTGAACGCGACCGCGGCGAGCGGCGCCGGCTGCGCGATGAGATCGAGAGCTACGACGCCTTCGATGAGCTTGATTTCCTCGAAGATGAGGACGATGCCGCCCTGATTGCGCCACTCACCGCGGCCGGCGCGCCGCCCGATGAGCCTGTCACCGAGGCCGAGAGCGATGATGCTCTCGAAGCGCCCGCCGATGCTGCGCCGGCTTCGTCCGCGCGCCGCCGCCGTCGCCGCGGCGGGCGCAGCGAGCCGAAGCCGCCCGAGTGAGCCGGCAATCCTTTCCCGACCCGCCGTGTTGGAACGCTTCGCTTAAATGGCTCAAGGAGGCTCTGCGTGGAGATCATCCCCGTTGATGCGCACATTACCGCGATTGACCACAATCTCCTCGGTATCCCCGGCATCGGCGTGACCTACGTGGTCCGCGGCGATACGGTCGCCCTGATCGAGACGGGCACCTCGCTGACCGTGCCCCATACCCTCGCCGGTCTGGAACAGCTCGGTATTCGTCCTGAAGAGGTCGAGCATATTCTGTGCACCCATATTCATATGGATCACGCCGGAGGCGCAGGCTACCTGGCCGCTGCGCTGCCCCGCGCCCGCGTCTACATCAATAGCTCGGTCAGCAAGCACCTGGTTGATCCGAGCAAACTTATACCAAGCGTGCGCCGCGCGGTCGGCGAAGAGGCCTGGCCGTTGCACGGCGACATCAAGCCCATTCCCGCCGAACGCCTCCTTCCGGCCGAGAACCTGCGCCTCGACCTGGGCCGCGATGTGGTGCTGGAGGCGATTGCTACTCCGGGTCACTCGCCCGACCACCTCTCCTACCGGGATCACAAGAGCGGCGGTCTGTTTATCGGCGACGCCGCCGGGCTGGCCATGGATCGCTGGCATCTGGCGCTCCCGGTGACGCCGGTGCCAACATATGACCTGGAGGCCCACCGGGCGACGATCGCCCGCCTCCGCAGCTACAACTTCCCGCGGATCTATATCACCCACTACGGTCCCCACGACGACGTAGACTATGAACTTAACCGCGCCCAGGAGAAGATCGAAGAACTGGTCGCCCTGGTTGACGCCGCCATCGCCGACGGCGATCCCGATGTGAACGCGCTGGCCGCTCGCTGGCTGCCCTATCCCGACGATAGCCCGGCGGCCCTGGTGGCCCGCTGCTGGAGCCAGATGAGCGTCGCCGGCCTGATCCGCTACGAAACCAGGCGCCGCCAGAGCGCATAATGCGATTGCGGATTGTGGATGCGGATTTTCGCTTGCCGTATCTGGCGACCCGATGAGATCTGGCGGTGATACGTATGCGGTCTATTCGGCGCAAGCCGCTAAGAGGGCGGCGCCCTTCCAGGCAACCTCGTACCGCTCTGGATGAACCGTGAACTGGCTTGACTACGCCATCCTGACCGGCGCCGCCCTCTTTGTCGCCCTCGGCGCCTACTGGGGTCTGATCCGGCAGGTGATCGCTCTGGTCGGTCTGGTGGTGGGCGTGGCCCTCGCCGGTCGCTACGGGCCTGTCGCGGCCCTGTGGTTGAGTTCGTTCATCGCCGATCCCGGCGCGGCCAGCGTGGCAGGTTTTTTGAGCGTACTGCTGCTGGTCAGCGCTACGGCAAGCCTGGCGGCCTCGCTGCTGCGCCTCTTTGTCGGGCTGCTGTTCCTGGGCTGGCTTGATCATCTCCTGGGCGGGCTGCTGGGGCTGGCGCAGGCGCTGCTCGCCGCCGCGGCGCTCCTCCTGGTGATGCACGCCTATCCCCTGTCTCTCTGGAGCGAGGCGCTACGAGCCTCACTGCTGGCCGGTCCGCTGCTGCGACTGAGCGCGATCTACGCGCCGCTCCTGCCGCAGTGGCGCGGATTTTAGACTTCGGATTTCCGATGTTGGATTATTTTCAGGAAGGTGGGGAAACCTGGTTTCCCCACGCCCTTCCCTCAGGGAGGGGCTGGGTCCGGAACTTTTATCACCCCCTACGCCGCGACCTCGCTGCGCGCATGGGCCAGGGCGGCGCCGACGTCGGCCACGGTGATGATGTCGCCGAGACTGGCGTTGAGGCTCACCAGCGTCTGCGCGACGGCGGCGCGAATGCCGCTGACCACCGTGCGCGCTCCGAGCAGCCGGATCGCCATCGCCGTATCAATCAAGGCCCTGGCGACTTCCGTGTCAATCATGCTGATTCCGGTCACATCGAGGATGACCACCCGCGCCCGATGCTCGGCGACCATCTCCAGAATGCGCCGGCGTAACGCCCCTGCGCGCCAGCTATCGAGATTGCCCACCAGCGGAGCCAGCAACACCTGATCGTCCACCACCAGCACCGGCAGTTCCAGGGTCCTCACCAGTTCGAGCAGCCGTTGCTGCTCGGCGGCGCGCTGCTCGATCTCCTGTCGGGCCATTTCAGAAGCCTGGCGCGCTTTTTCGGACTCCTCGGCGCGCTGGTCGGCGATGCGCAGCGCGTTGAGCTGGGCGTTCCCCATCCTATCCGTAACTGCCCACACTGCGATAATCAGCGTAGCGATGTTCGCTGCATGAAAGTATCGTAAAAACATTGATGGGATATTCGACACGTTTTCTAATGGTCCCAGAACAACGATTAAGACCGCCAGAAGGGTGCAGAAGACGGTTGTGGCGACCGTGAACAGGCGCTGGGTCGTCAAACTCACGAGCATGACCACCACTACCAGAAAGGGGGCCACCGTGAGCCGGAGATCCGGCAGCCAGACCGCGACGATGATCTGGTTAATTACGATGCTCAACGCAAACGGCAGCACCATTTGCCAGAGCGGGCGCTCCCGCAACAGGATCGTCAGACCGGTGCCGACAACACAGGTAAAGGTAATCGCCAGGACGACGAGCGCGAAGAAGCCTGGACTGAACATATAGAACGCCAGCACCAGCACGAAGGTGAGCAGAGCGATCCCGCCGGTCCAGAGGGCGACAGTCGTGACGATCCGCCGGTGAAGTTGTTCGAGAAAGGCGCGCGACGAGGTCATAATGGCTCCCTGAGGTGAACCGGGCTACGGGCCGGAGGACGTGGAAGACCGCAACGCTCCGGGGAAAACGTCGCCGGGCATGTTTCGCATGCATCGTACCGTCTTCGGGGGGCGGCCATAGAGACGCCCGGACAGCACAGGCCGCAGAGCGTTTCTGCAACCTTCGTCTGCGGCGACGCTGCGGGGTCTTGCCGCCACTTGAGCCAGCCGGTCTGGTCTGCCGCCGGGGCAACGGTAACAGGCGCACACGTTCACTATACGTCTATCCCTTACCGCAACCGTACCACGAACCAGTACTCATGGGCGCTTGAGCGAGGCGCACGGATGGCCGTACACTTACGATTGCGTGTAGTTATCCGCCGGTTGTTCCAGGAGGTCACGATGCACGCCCCAGCCTCGTTTCACACCGCCTTTCGTCTCCGCTGGCTCGAAGCCGCGCGCTCCGAGGCCGTCCTTCACTGGAAGTTCAACCGCTACGACGTCGCCGCTACATTCATCCCCGGCTTGCTCTTTGTTTTGGCTGCCTGGCACGTTGGGCAGGCCGACTGGATGGCATTGCCGTCCACCCTGCTCTGGGGCGCCCTCTACTTCTGGCTGTACTGCTCGGTTTTCTGCATCTCGAACCAGCTGGCCGGCGAGCATGAGGATCGCCTCAACAAGCCGGACCGGCCGCTGCCGTCCGGCTTAGTAACGCGCCGGGGGGCCTGGGCGCGCTGGTTCGTCGTCATGGGGCTGTTCGCACTGGCAGGCTGGCGCCTGGGAGTGCTGGAGTGGGCCCTGCTCTGGCAGACGGTCCTGACGCTGCACAATCAGGGAGGCTGGTCGCGGCACTACGCGACGAAGAACCTGGCAATGGTGCTCGGCGCTATCGCGCAACTGGCCGCCGCATGGCAGATGGTGCGCCCGCTTACGCCGACGGCCTGGGACTGGATTCTGGTGCTGGCGCTTCCCCTGCTGACCCACGTATCGCTGCAAGATCTGCGCGATGTGGCGGGCGACCGGGCCGTGGGGCGGCGCACGCTGCCGATCGTCTTCGGGGAATGGCCGAGTCGCCTCTTTCTGGCAGGCGCGTTTGCCGCGCTGCCCCTGGCGACCCATTTCGTGCTGCTGGCGCCGCTGGGTCCGCGCCCTGACGTTGTGGCGCTGGACGTGCTGCTGGCGGCGTTCTGCCTGGTCATCGCCGGGCGCATCCTCTGGCTGCGCTATCCGGCCGCTGACCACAGGACGTATATGCTGTACAACTACTGGTACTGCTTTACTCTGGCAGCGGCGATTGTGGTGCTTTGAGGTAAACGGCGGCGCTCCGGCAGGGCGCACAACCTTTCGCCCCGTCGGAGCGGCGCCGGGAGTCCCGTCAGGGAGAGGTTCCCACCTTGCTGCTATCCGGCGGCGTGTCGGGCATAGGCAGGAGGGGCGCAATGGGGTCCACCAGGCGGTCCACGATCGCTCCCAGGCGCTGGAACTGCGGCCCAAGTTCGGTTTCGGCGAGGGGGATGTTCACGGGCACGTCGAGTTGCACCGGGATGGAGGTGCTCAACTTGACGTCCATGTTGAGATCCACGGGCAACTCGAGGCCTGCGGGAAGCACGATGTTGACCGTGGCGTTGAGATTGCCGCCGCCGCCGGGGAAGGTGATCGCCGCCGGGGCCGTCAGCGGCACCGGCTCGGTCAGGCGCACCACATTGCGCGGGGTCGTAATCGTGGCGGCGTTGATCGGCACATCAAGTTCAATCGGCAGGCGGGTGTCGAGGGGCACGGTGTAGACGATGGTCGCCCCCTGCAGATCGCCGACCACGTCCTGCAGTTCCGCGAGGTTATTAGCAGCGAAGACCTGCGCATTGGCCGTCAACTCCGCGACCTGGTTGCGGTGTTGGATCAAGATGCCGGCCAGGACGCCAACAATAATGATCAAGACGGCATTGATCAGGAACGAGGTCCAGATCAGCGCCTTGTAGAGCGGCGCAATGCGGGCGTAACGCCGGCGGGAGCGCTCGCCTGTCCTGGCGGCGGTGGTTTCAGCGGCCATAGCGGAAGTTCCTTTCGACATGCATGTCCGTGGCACAACGGTCGATCACGCAAGGCGCCCGTATGATGTTGCATCATAGCATATGGATATTACGCAATTGTATCGTAGAATGGGCGGAATCAGCGGTCCGTAAAGTTAAGTTTCCTGGGATTTCCGCCCCCCCCACATCCCCCCGTTGGGGGGCGGAGCCAGGCGCCCTCCCTCAGCGAGGGAGGGTTGGGGAGGGGGAAGGGAGTTAGCAAAGGACCTTGTTTGCAGACTCCTCAGGGTTGATGCGCCCGGAGCAACCGGGGCGACGAATGGTTGTGCGGCGATTACCTCAGGCGCCGCTGAAAAAGCGCAACGCCAGGCGCAGGCGTTCTTCGAGGTCATTGGGGGCGTCGGCGGGCAGGGCGGCGATAGCCGCGGCGGCTTCAGCCTGGGAGTAGCCGAGATTAAGCAGCAGGTCGGCCAGATCGCGATTGATAGCGCTGGCGGCCGCTGCAGGGCCGGACAGGGGTGCGGGAAACCCCGCCAGATCGAGCTTGCCCTTCAACTCCAGCACAATGCGTTCGGCGGTCTTTTTGCCGATGCCGGGCACACGGGCCAGCCGCGCCGTATCGCCGTGGGCAATCGCGGCGCGGATCTCGTCCGGGGTGCCGGAGGAGAGCAGGCTCAGGGCCACCCGCGGCCCCACCCCGGTGACGGCCAGCAAACTCTCGAACAGGGCGCGCTGTTCGAGGGTGGCGAAGCCGTAGAGACTGAGCGCATCTTCGCGCACGATCAGCAGGGTGTAGAGGAAGATCGGGTCGCCAGGCGCGCCCGCGGCGCTCAGCACCGGCCGCGGCGCAAAGACCTGGAAGCCGATCCCCCCGGTTTCCACGATCAGATGGTCGGCGCCAATGTGTTGTACGACGCCGCGCAGCAAGGCGATCATCAGGGGTGTGCTCCGCTTCGCTGCGGGGAGTCCGGGTTTCTCAAGTCTCCTGGCCCCCCCGCTTCTTGATCCTGCGATTCCGAATTATACGTGAAGCCCAGGTCCCGACGCGCCAGACTGCGTGCAACGCCATCCGGTCCTGGCCACTGCGCCGCCAAAACCAGGGAACAAACAACCGGCGGCAGCGCCGCCCCCTCCCCTGCTACTGTGCAATACCCACAAATATAGGAACGATAGCAGAAACCGGCCTTTCCGCCCGTCGCGACCGCAGCGGCGACCGGCCGGTCGCCGCTACCGGCTGTTCCCCGGTCGTTGGCGCGATGCAGTATGCCATACAGACAATCCATAGCCTGCCGCGAGCGGCGGACTCCCTGCGAGCTCTGTCTGACGCGTGGCGTCATCTTGACAGCGTATCAGCTCGCATGTTATGATTTTTATAACGCACTGTGTAATACATAAAGAAATTGCGTCAAAACGGTTGACAGCCGGTTGGGAGAACAACAGGGAAACCGGATTTTCTCATGCCCCTGCCCCAGGGGGAATCGTTGCAGCGTAACCTTCCAGGTTGCAGATGGGAAACCGAATTTCCCCGCGCCCTCCGAGCTTTGTCAACGATTCTCTTTGAACCTATGAAAGTGAGATCGTTCCGATGGCGGGCCTGCTGACCACTGTGGAGCGCATGAGTTGGACATGTCAGCAGGAGGGGCGCTGATGAGGCGCTCGACCGTTCTGAGCCTGACGGCGATCGGCGTCGCCAGCGCGGGGGCTTGCCTGGCCCGGCGCACCCTGGCGGCACGGGTCCTCGGCCTGCCCCCGGCGCAACATGCCGTCGCCGTTGAGCGCAACATCCGGGTGCCGATGCCGGACGGAGTGACGCTCTACGCCGACCGCTACCTGCCGCGGGCCTCCGGGCGCTTCCCGACCATCCTGGTGCGCACGCCTTACGGGCGGCCTTCGGAGCTGCGCGCGCTCGGTCCCTTCGCCGGCTTGATCGCCAGGCTCTTTGCCGGGCAGGGCTACAACGTGGTAGTGCAGGGCGTGCGCGGGCGCTACCGCTCAGGGGGGACCTTCGAGCCGTTTGTGCACGAGACCGCCGATGGCCGGGCGACGCTGGAGTGGATCGCCAGCCAGCCGTGGTTCGACGGCAACCTGGGCATGTGGGGCGTGAGCTACCCCGGCTATACGCAGTGGGCAGTGGCCCTCGACGCGCCGCCGTACCTCAAGGCCCTGACGCCGGTGGTGATCACGGCGCGGTTCTCGCGGGCAGTCTATCCCCATGGCGCCTTTGCCTTTGAGTCAAGCCTGCGCTGGGCCAGCCTGCTCCGCGCCACCCACCGGCCTGGCGGCGATCTCGATCTCGGCACGGCCATCTCCCTGCTCTCTCCGCGCCGTGAGGCTGCCCTGACCGGCGTTATGGCCGCCTACTCGATGGGCGAGGCTGACCGGGCGGCGATCGGCGAGCCGGTAAGCTTCTACCAGCGCTGGCTTGATGACCCGGATCCTCACGGGGCCTACTGGCGACAGGTTGATCTACATCGCACCCTGGGCCGGATCACCGTGCCGGTGCATCTGGTGGCCGGCTGGCACGATCTCTTCCTGAGCGATCAGCTCGCCGACTATACCACGCTTCTCGCCGCGGGGCGCACCCCGTATCTAACCGTGTTGCCCCGCCATCATAACGACCCCGCGCTCGCCCTGGACGCGGTGCGCGAGGGGCTGTGGTGGTTCGACGTCCAGCTCAAAGGGCGCCGGGAACGGCTCCGGCGCCGGCCGGTGCGGCTGGCCCTGATGGGCAGCCACGAGTGGCATGAGATGGACTACTGGCCGCCACCCGCCGCCATGACGCGGTACTACCTCCATGCCGAGGGTCTGCTCTCGACCCATCCGCCCGCTGCGAGCAGCGCGCCGGATCGCTACTGCTACAACCCGCGCGATCCAACGCCGTCCATTGGCGGTCCGACGCTTGGCCCGCGCGGCGGTCCTCGCGATCAGCGCCCCATCGAGGGGCGCGGCGATGTGCTCTGCTATACCACTCCGCCCCTCCATGCCGAGGTGGACGTGATCGGCTATGTGCGTCTGGAACTGTACGCGCGCTCGAGCCTGCCCTACACCGACTTTGTCGGTCGGGTGTGCGACGTGTATCCAGATGGGCGGTCGATCAACGTGTGTGAAGGGCTGTGCCGCATTACACCCGGAGTGGGCGAGCCGCAAGCCGATGGCAGTCTGCGCCTGGATCTCGATCTGGGAGCAACAGCGCAGCGTTTCCGGCAGGGCCATCGGATCCGTGTGCATGTATGCAGCGCGGCGCATCCGCGCTGGGGCGCCAACCCTGGCGATGGGCGCCGTTTCCGCGACGCCGGGGCCGTGCCGGGCCCGGCGGCCGAACAGACGATCTACCACGACGTGGATCACCCCTCGGCACTGGTGCTTCCAGTCGTCTCGGCCACGACCCGCCGGGCGATGGAAGGAGATGGAGAGGCATAGGGCGGCCGGGCGCCGCCGCACATGGGAGGACCCAATGATCGAGTACGAGCACAGCGACGAAATCAAGATGCTGCGCCAGACCGTCCGCGAGTTCGTGAACAAGGAGATCCGACCCATCGCGCGCGAAATTGACGAGGAGGAGCGGGTACCGCTGGACGTGATCAAGAAGGCCGGGGAACTTGGCCTGCTCGCCGTGCCTTTCCCGGAGAAGTATGGCGGCCTCGATCTGGGCATCACTGGCTACTGCGTGCTGATGGAGGAGTTGCAGCGCGGTGACGCCAGCGTCGCCACGATTATCGGAGCGCATACCCAGTTGTGCGCGATGAGCATTCACCTCGGCGGCAATGAGGCCCAGAAGGATAAGTACCTCCGCGGGCTGAACCAGGGACGACTGATCGGCGCCTGGGCGCTGACCGAGCCGAACGCCGGCAGCGATGCGGCGCATATCAGCACCACCGCCGAACTGCATGGCGATGAGTGGGTGATCAATGGACAGAAGATGTGGATCACCAACGGCAGCTTCGCCGATGTGATCATCGTCCACGCGGTGACCGACAAGTCCAAGGGCGCCCGCGGTGGCATTACTGCGTTCATCGTGGAGAAAGATTACCCGGGCTTCAAGGTCGGCAAGATTGAAGATAAGATGGGCCTGCGCGCCTCGCACACTGCGAGCCTCTACTTCGAGGACATGCGCGTGCCCGCCGAGAACGTTCTCGGTGGCGTGGGCCATGGCTTCCCTCTGGCGATGAAGACCCTCGACATCGGGCGCTGCGGACTCGGCGGCGGCGCCGTCGGCGGCGCCAAGGAGGCCTTCGAACTCAGCCGCAAGTACGCCATCACCCGGCACCAGTTCGGGCGGCCCATCGCCGAGTTCCAGGCCATTCAGTTCAAGCTGGCCGAAATGGCGGTGAAAATCTACACTATGGAGCAGATCGTCTACGATACCGCCAGGAAGGTGGACGCCGGAAAGGTCGCGACGCTGGAGAGCAGCATCGTCAAGCTCTACTGCTCTGAAATGGCCAGCCAGGTGATTGACGAGGCCATCCAGATCCACGGCGGTATGGGCTTCTCGCGGGAACTGCCGCTCGAGCGCATGTACCGCGATGCCCGCGTCACGCGCATCTTCGAGGGCACCAACGAGATCCAGAAGTCGGTCATCGCCTCCGAGTTGCTCAAGCAGGTAGGTTACCGCATCCACCGGCACGAGGGGGTCTACCCGACGCCCAAGCACGCGCCGCATTCGTGAGGTGCGTAGTCCTTGCCCTCTCCCGCCTCGCTGCGCTCGGCGCCCCCTCCCTCTCCACTTTCGGTGGAGAGGGAGGGTAGGGAGCAACATCGCTCCCCCTGCTGACTTCCCGCGACAGCAATCCGAAACCTCCCTGCTATAATGGGGCGCATGGCGTACCGCGTCCTGCTCCGGGCCATCCAGGCAATCCTTGCCGCGCTCGTCGCAGCCTATCTGATCTACTTCGCCGACCACGGGCTGCAACTCCTCGGCTTTGCCTACCCGCTTGACTATGGCGAGGGGCCGCTGCTGGCCCAGATCGAGCGTTTGCGCCAGGGAACGCCAATCTGGCGGCTGTACGCCGATCCCGCCGATCCGCCCTTCTTGATTGTCAATTACCCGCCTGTCTACCTTTTCTGCACTGCACTGATCGCGCCGCTCACGGGGTCGGTATTGAGCGCGGGGCGCCTGCTCTCGCTGCTCGCGGCCCTGGCCATCGTGGGGGCCATCATGCTGCTGGCGCGCCCGCGCCGCTCCTCAGTCGGGGCGCCTGCGGCGGCGCTGGTTGCCCTGCTCTTTTTATGCGTGCCGGTGACACGAGAGTGGGCGGTGTTGTTGCGCGTGGATATGCTCGGCATCGCCCTGGGGCTGTGGGGGCTGGTCGTCCTTGGCAGCGGCGCGGGACCACCGGGGCCGCGCCGGACTGCCGGCGCGGGCGCGCTGCTGCTGGCCTGCCTGTACAGCAAACCTTCCCTGATCGCTGCGCCCGTCGCAGCGGTAGGGTGGCTCCTCTGGCGCGCCGGGCGCGGGGCGCCGGACGAGCGCCGCGCCTGGCTGCGGGCCGTCCTGGCGCTCGCCAGCGTCGTCGGAATAGGGGGCGGTCTGACGTTTGTACTGCTACAGATCGGCAGCGGGGGCTGGTTCTGGTTCCACGTCATCGTCGCCAACGCCAACCGCTGGGAGGCGGCCCTCGCGCGCGACTTCTGGCAGCAACAACTTGGTCTGCGCTGGCCCCTGGCTGGCGCGGCCCTTGTGGGAAGCCTGTGGATAATGGTGGAAAACCGGATGCGGCAGGCGCGCACAGATGCGGACTCGGCCTCGCTTGCCCTGCTGTACACTGCAGGAGGAGTGGTCACGGCGATCGGCGTGGGGAAAGTGGGCGCGTACAGCAACTACTTTCTCGAACTGTACGCCGGGCTGGTCTGGCTGGCGGCATGGGCGGCGGCACGGCTGCCCCGGGGCGACGGCGACGCGGCGCGCCTGTTCACGCTTCTCCTGGGAGCGAGGGCATCTGGCCCTCGCAACCCGACGAGGGCGGGACGCCCTCGCTCCCAGGTCTGCGGGGTTATCCCAACTCTGAACACATACGACGCAGCGCCGGCGCCGGGCCGCGCGAACGTGGTTGCGCGCAGCGCCTTCTACGCCCTGCTGGCCGCCGCGCTGCTCTACTACCCGCCCCTGTGGGACGCGGACCGGCTGCGCCGGGCGGGGCTGATCGAGCCGTCTCCGCCCCGGCTGGCCTTCGGGCACTACGGGCTGTGGGCCGACGCCGCGCGGGAACGGCAGGTGCTGGCCGCGCTGACCCGCGTTGGCGACGCGCTGATGCCCGAGGTGCGCGCAGCGGGGACGCTGATCTTCACCGATATGCCGGGCGTCGCCGCCGCCGCGGGGGTTGACTCGCGGTTGCAGGTGTTCGAGGCCCGCCAGCTCCTCGACCAGGGGCTGAGCGATGAGCGTCCGCTGCTGCGCGAGCTGGCCAACGGGGCCATCCCCCTGGCGGTGCTCGACTACCTGGGCAACTGGCTCACCCCCGGCGTCATCGAGATCCTGACCCATCGCTACGCGCAGGACGGCTCGCTGGGCGCCTTCGATCTCTACCGGCCTGTGAATCTAGGAGCGCCACAGGAAACGGATCTGCTTTTCACCGTGCCTGGCGGCCAGTTACATCTGAGCGCCTACAGTCTGGCGCCGCCCCCCGGGGCGGCCCACGAGCCGGGGGCGGTGGTCGCCCTGGGTCTGGTGTGGAGGCTCGCCGACGGCGCGCCGGAGACGCCGCTGACGGTCGTGACCCGCCTGCTCACTCTCGACGGCGCGATAGTCCTCGAAACCGAGCGTCCGCTGCTCTACGGCGTGTTTCCGCCATCGAACTGGCCGCCGGGGGCGCCAGTGCAGCACGTGCAGACCCTGCCGCTGCCGCCCAAACTGGCGCCGGGCGAGTACCTGCTGGCAGCGGGCTTGCAGACGAGCGAAGGGTTGTCTGTGCAGACGCTCACCCGCCTGGCGGTCGCCGGCGCCGGAGGGGCCTACATGGGCGAGACGGGACAGTTCGTGCCGGCAACGCTGCGGCGGGCCTGGGTCGAACTGGGGGCCGTGGAACGGGCAGGGTTCCCGCTCACACCGGCAGTGCCCTTTGCCTGGGGGCATCTCCAGTGCTTCGAGCGCGTCTGCCTCGAACTGCGCGAAGGAACGGTGCGGATGCGGCCCCTGGGGGCGCGGCTGTACCTGGCCGAGACCATCCGCGGCGATGGCTGCCTGGACAGGCGGCCTGCCGCGGGCGGCATATGCGCCGGGTTCGCCCCGGCCACGGAGCGCTTCGCGGCTCTCGGCCCGGTCCTGAGCGGCGAAGTCGAACGCAACGGCTGGATCGTGCAGTGGACCGAGCAGGCGCGCCTGGAGCGCCCGCCGTGGGGCGGTGACGCGGCCCTCGGCCGGCTCGGCGACGAGACGCTGCGCTTGCCGCCGGGGGCGCGTTATCGGTGGCCGTAGGGCAACCCTGAGGGTTGCCCTGCAGCCTATCGCCCCGGACGTTCGCAATAGAAGAAGTCGCCATTAACCGCGGCGTGGTAGGCGTAGGTTGCGCCGTTCAGGCGAAGGATGAGGCGGTAGCCGTCAACCAGGGCCTGGGTGTAAGCCATGCCAGGCTGGGGGCAACCCAGGGCGCCATCGCTCCAGGTAACGGCTTCGGCGGAGACAATCGTAATCGCCGCGGGATCGGCGCCGGTTCGTCGGGCCAGATCGGCGATGGCCGCGGCGACCTTATCCGCAGGCGCTTCGCCCGGGCCTGCCAGCGGCGGCAGGGTGCCGGCAGGCGGCGCTGTGGGCCGAGACGAGGGCGCCGCGGCGGTAGGGGCGACAGGAGTGGCCTGAGCAGCAGGTGTCGGGCTTGCCACGGGCGCAGGGTAGGCCGTGGGCGTCCCGGCCGGCCCGGGGTAGATCGTAGGCGCCTCACCCGGCGCGGGCAGGGTGGTTGGAGCCAGGGGCGTCGCAGTGGAAGGTAATGCCGGGGCGGCGCCACAGGCGCTCATCAACGGCAGCGCAGTCGCGGTCACTATTAGCATGATCCAGCGCTTCCGGCGCGGCGCAATATGCGCAAGGAGCATAAGGCCTCCCTCCTTTAGAGTGTATCTCAAGATTGCCGCAGAAACGCGAAGATGTAACGTGTCGGTAGTATTGAGTCGCACTGCGCGGCGAGGGCTTCGCCCGCCCACGTCTCCTCCCGTCTGCGGCAAATGGTTATACCGGATGTAGAACGTCATTAGAGACCTGCGAGTTCCACAGCGGCTGTGCTATACTGGTGAAGAACACCTGAACGGAACAGGGGGAAAGCGGGTGGGTCAGTACAGTCTCTCGATCGTGCTGCCGGTACATCGCAGCGACGGGCTTGACAGCCTGGTGGCGGAGTGCCTCGCGGTTGCGGCGCGCTACGCTGACGACTATGAACTGATTCTCACCGCAGCGCGCAATTCTCCTGCCGGGGCGACCGTCTCACGTCTGGCCGCAACCCACTGGCGGGTTTCGGCACTGCCCTTTACGCGACCGCCGAGGTTTCGGGCCGCCCTGCGGCAGGGATGGAGCGTCGCCCGCGGCGATTATATCCTTACCTGCGACCAGGAGCGCCTGGCGAGCGGCGCGGAAGTGGCGCGACTGCTGGCCATCGCTCCAGACTATGACGCCGTTTTTGGCTATCGCATCCATCCATCGCACGATCCGTTCACCTGGCTGCGCGTCGCGGCGCTGCGCGCCCGCGTAAAGCCCTCGCCGCGGGATCCGCTTCTGCACACGTTTGTGATCCGTAGCGGACTGCGCGACCTCCTGGAGCCCGACGGCCCCGACGCACCGGCGCCGGCGGAAGTGTATGCCGGCGCCCTGCAACAGAACCTGGCAATCGCCGAAGTTCCGGTCGCAGGCGCCGCTCCCGCCCGCCCGCGCCGGGCGCTGGAAGCCGGAGCGCTGCTGCTCCTTGCCGGCGGCCTGTGGATGTGGCGGCGGCGCGGCATTGGCGGCGCGCGGCGGTACGCGCGCCCGTAAGGGATCTGTTTTCCAACGTTGCAGGACTATCGGGCGAGGGGTGCAACCTTTCAGTTGGAGGGTTGCGCGAAGGTGCAGCCTCCCCTCGCTTCGCCAACGGCAATCCAGAAGACCGCGCAGCGAAACCGCGCCTCAAACAGAAAGGAACCCGACTATGAGCCAGCCTGACGATCAGGAGAAGTCGCCTCAGCAACCCCATAGTGACCTGGCCAATGAACTGCGTGAACTGGGCCATCAGATCGAGCAGGCCATTCGCAGCACCCTGGAGAGCGACCGCGCCCGGCAACTGCAGTCCGACATTTCCGCCGGTCTGCGGGAGATCGGCGCCCAGCTCCAGAATGCGATGAGGGCGATCCAGGAGAACCCGCAGGTAAAGGAGCTAGTGCAGCGCGGCGAACAGGCGGTGAGCCAGGCTCAGCAGAGCAAGGTGGCGCAGGACTTCCAGGAGACGCTGGCCCGTGGCGTGGCGATGCTCAATGAACAACTGGCCGGCTTTGTCAATCGTATGCGCGGCAGCGAACCAACTCCGCCTCCTCCCGACGACTCGGCGGCAACCGGCGAGACTACGCGGCTGGACCCGGACGAGAAGTAGCCAGGCTGCGGCGCTCATCCTGGGCAACGTACTGCGGGGAAGGCGTTCAGACGGCCTTCCCCGCTCTATCATTGCGGATGTATGTGCGGACGTTTTACGCTGACGGCCCCCGGCGAGGACCTGGCGTTACATTTCAACCTGGATGAGGTCCCTGTCATCGAGGCGCGGTACAACATCGCGCCGACTCAGCCGGTGCTTATGATCCGCCAGGAGAAAGGGCGACGGGTTGCGGAGATGGCCCGCTGGGGCCTGATACCTTCGTGGTCGAAAGACGGCAGCGCTGCGGCGCGCATGATCAACGCCCGCGCCGAAACGGTGGCGGAGAAACCCGCCTTTCGCGCCGCCTTTCGGCAGCGGCGCTGCCTGATCCCCGCCGACGGCTTCTATGAATGGCAGGCGCGGCCGCGAGGCAAACAAGCCTACTATGCGCGCCTGGCAACGGGCAAACTATTCGCAATGGCCGGGCTATGGGAACACTGGCAGGCGCCTGACGGCGCCTGGATCCAGAGTTGCACCATCCTCACTACCACGGCTAACGAGCTCCTGCAACCCCTCCACGACCGGATGCCGGTGATCCTCGCGCCGGAACACTACCCTCTCTGGCTCGACCCCTCTGTCCACGATGCGGGGCCGCTTCAGGCGCTGCTTGGCCCCTATCCCGCCGAATGCATGCGCGTCTACCCGGTCGGGCCGGCGGTCAACTCGGTGCGCAATGACGGGCCGGGGCTGATTGAACCCCTGGACAGGGCGCGGCTGTAACGCCGGCCCGGCGGGGGAGCCGGCCCGGCGGGCCGGCTCTACGCGCTACGCGCTACGCGCGTTCCTCAACCTTGCCCAACCATCCCCGACCATTTGATTACGAACGCCTGGCTTCGCCGGGGTTTTCGCGGCGGGGCGCAGGGACCGCCTTGCGCTGGCTCCAGGACTCCACAAGGGACTGTGCGTACTCGCGCCCGCGCTGCATGGCCTCGGCGCTCAACTCGCGAAGATGTTCGGCGGAAAGCCGCTCGCGGTTCACGAACCAGTGCCAGGCGGCGAAGCCGGTCACATACGTGCCGGCGTAGGCGATGGCCACCTTGGGGACAATGCCCCAGAGCGGCGCGAGCGAGACCGCGGTGCGGGCAATCTGGCGCCAGACGAAGCCGCCCCCGATCACGGGGATAAGCTCGGCCAGGCGGGCGTAATCGTCGGGCGCAGCGCCGTGGGCCAGGGCGAGACGATAGACCATCAGGGCCTGGTTCTTGGTGAGCACGATGATGTCGGCCACCGCAAGCGGCGCGGCGAGCAGCGGGATCTGTTCGGGAATGGCCGACGCCAGGGCGTAGGAGGCGTTAGCAAACGAAACACTGCTGATGAGTTCGTTGGCATAGACGTGGCGCAACCCCGGCAGGGCGCGCGCCGCCGCCAGATGCTTGTCGGCAGGCAGGCGCTCGAAAATGGCCGCCGCCAGGCTATCACGGGCGGAAGGCGCGTCCAGCGCGGGGAGGGTGATCATATGCGCATTGGCGAGGCGGGAGTGAGACGGTCGGTACTCACCGCTGCGGGCATTGCCGACAAGCACGAGGGTGGTGGGCAAGGAGAGTTCGGCCAGGCGGGCGAGGGCGGCCACTTCCGCCCCGGTGGGCAGGGTACGAGTATCGAGCAGAACCAGCGCCATATCCGCAGGCAGGCGCCAGTCGTCAACCGCCGCAGTGGTCAGGGGCCGCTGAAGAAGCGGATTGGGCGTGCCGGGGGCGACGGGCGGGTCGCCCTGCTCGCGCAGCAGGACGTTGGCGCGCGCATAGAGCGCCTGGGCGCCAAAACAGGGAATAGCGACCGATCGCTCGGCCTCCTCACGAATGGCCGAGACATTAATTTCACGCACGGTATGGAACGCAACCCCCAGATCGTTCCGAAGCGGCACGACGGACCTCCTCCTGCTCGTCAACTATCGCATTGCCGTATTCAACGGACTTTTTCCAGCGTCGCACCGGCTCCAGATTATAGCACGCGCGAAGCGCGAGACAGATGTGGTATAATCATCATGCGTTGCCGGGTTGTGTAATGGTAGCACTACGGACTTTGGATCCGTCTGTCCAGGTTCGAGTCCTGGCCCGGCAGCCATAATTCACCAACGAGCGCCAACAACGTGTACCAGGCAACGAAACAGGGGGGAACAGCCTGTTTGCCGTACCGCTGGTGAACCGAGCGGCAGTGGGGCGTGGCTTCACTGCCGTTTTCAGTGCCTGCGGACCCGGAACGCCGGCGATTGCGAACTTCGGATCAGGCGCTAGGCATCGCATGAGATGCCGCTGACGCGCCAACAGGTCGCCTGGAACTGCAGTATGGACGGTCGTCTGCTTATCTTCAGCGGCAATGCCAACCCCGGCCTGGCCAGAGAGATTGCGGCAAACCTGCGCATGACTCTGGGCCGCGCGATGGTCGGTGAATTCAAGAACGGCGAGACGCGGATCAAGATCCACGACAATGTGCGCGGTTGCGACGTCTTTATCATCCAGCCGACCTGCACCCCGGTTGACCACAACCTGATGGAGCTGCTGCTGATGATTGACGCAGTGCGACGGGCCTCGGCCCGTCGAGTGACCGCGGTGATTCCCTACTACGGCTACGCCAAGCAGGAGAAGAAGACCGCCGGTCGCGAGCCGATCTCGGCCAAGCTGGTGGCCAATCTCATCCGCACCGCCGGCGCTGACCGGGTGCTGACGATGGACCTGCACGCGCCAGCGATTGAAGGCTTCTTCGACATCCCGGTGGATCACCTGCAGGCCGCTCCTCTCCTGTCGGACTATATCCGCAGCCTGAACCTGCAGAACCCGGTGGTCGTCTCGCCGGACGCGGGCGGGGTGGGCCGCGCCAATCGCTTTCGCGAACGCATCGGCGCGGCCCTGGCCATCATCGCCAAGCAACGCCCTGAGCCGGATACGGCCGAGGTGATCGAGATGGTCGGCGAAGTTGAGGGCAAGACGGCGATTATTGTGGATGACATGATCTCCACCGGGGGCACGCTGATCGAGGCGACGCAGGCCCTGGTTGAGCGCGGCGCGAAAAAAGTATACGCCTGCGCCACCCACGGAATCTTCGCGGCTGATGCGCTAGAACTCATTGCCCGCTCGGACCTGATCGAGACCATCGTCACCAATACCATTCCCCAGAGCGCGGCTGCGGCGGCGGCTCGCGTTCGCGCCATCAGCGTGGCGCCGCTCTTTGCAGAGGCGATCATGCGCATTCACAAAGATCTTTCCCTGAGCGCCCTGTTCTCATAGCTACCTCACGCCCCTGCTGCATGGGAGGGCCTGGGCAGGCTGCGGCCTACCTGGAAATGCAATCCTGTCGGTGCGCGCCTCGGCGAGGGGAGAAACCGGGAGGGTCCGTCCCTTCCAGGAAAATCCTTTTTCTTACGAGGGCATGAGATAGCTTTAGTGAAGGAGTGATTCCTTGGAGGAACCCGAACCTGGTTATACGATCATCGGCATCACGCTGTGTTTGCTGGCGCTGGCGTGTATGTCGGCGATTGACGCCGCACTGAGCGCGCTCGGGCGCCACCGGCCTGGCACACTGCTGGCAGGATCGCGGAGCAACCACCGTTTTCAGCGCGCGATCGCCAGGCTGATCGAGGACCCCTACTTCTTTACTGCCACCATCATCCTGCTCAAGACCGTTGCATTGATCGCGGCCACGGCCTTCACCATCGCCCTCAGCGCCGGGTACGGAATGGCAGGGCGCGTCGCCAGCCTGGCCGCACTGCTTATCGCCGTGCTGGCGTTCGGCGAACTGCTGCCGCGGGCCTGGGCCATCCGCCATCCCGAGGGCGTCGCGCGCCTGCTGGCGGGGCCGGTTATGATCATAGCAACGCTCCTGTGGCCGGCGCTGATCCCGGTGCGCGGCGTGTTCACACGGCTGAGCGGGCAGGCCGCACCCACAGCGCCAATAGAGGCCGAGGAGGAACTGCGCCTGTTGATGAACGTTAGCGAAGAACAGGGGCTGATCGAGCAGGAAGAGCGCGAGATGATCGAGGGCGTCATAGCCTTCGGCAACACCCTCGTGCGCGAGATCATGGTGCCCCGGGTTGACATTGTGGCCCTGGAGAGCGACAGCACCCTTGAACAGGCGCTCGATGTAGTCAGTTCCAGCGGCCATTCGCGCATCCCGGTCTACGAGGGCACGATTGACCGGGTGATCGGCATCCTCTACGCCAAGGACCTGATCCCCGCGCTGCGCCAGAATGACCGGAGCAAACCAATCGCTTCGATGCTGCGACCGGCGCACTTCGTGCCGGAAACGATGAAGGTTAATGCCCTGCTCGAGGACCTGCAGCGCCGCAAGGTGCACATGGCGATTATTGTGGACGAGTACGGAGGTACGGCGGGCCTGGCCACCATTGAGGACCTGATCGAACAGATCGTCGGCGAGATCCAGGACGAGTATGACACCGAAGATCCCTCGGTGCAGCCGGTGAGCGATGATGAGTTCATCGTTGACGCACGCCTGCCGATCGAAGATGTGAATGACCTGCTTGATACGCACCTGACCTCCGAGACGGCCGAGCGGATCGGCGGTCTGGTCTACGAACACCTGGGACGCGTGCCGCGCCAGGGCGATCAGGTGGACCTGGGGGAGGTGCTGGTGACGGTGCAGTCCATCAAGGGTATGCGGGCGCATAAACTGCGCATTCAACGGCGCAGGCCCGCGCCTGATCCGACCACCAATGGCGTGCTGGCCACGGGGAAGGCCCATGGAGCAACCTGACTACACGGCCCTGGTCGCCGCAGCCTTCGCGGCGCGTGATCTGGCTTATGCGCCCTACTCGCAGTTCCGGGTGGGCGCGGCGGTGCTTACGGCCTCGGGGGCGATCTTTCGGGGCGGCAACGTTGAGAACCGCGCCCTGCAGGCCACCGTGTGCGCCGAGCGGGTGGCCATGCTGAGCGCCTTCGCCGCCGGCGAGCGCGAGATCAGGGCCATTGCCGTCGTAACTCCCACGCCGACCGTGGCCAGCCCGTGCGGCTTCTGCCGGCAGGTGATGCTCGAACTGGCTCCGGGGTGCACGGTGGTGCTGCTGAGCATTGATGGCAAGCAGCGCCTCGCCACGCCGGAGGAACTGCTGCCGGGGAAAGGATAGTGGGATTTGGGATTGGGGATTTGGGATTTTGGCGGGAGGGATTGGGAGATTAGGGGTTTGCACCTTCTCGGGAACCCTGGCTCCGGCCATGGCTTTGTTGACGCACCAGATGCAGCAATCCAAAATCCGAAATCCAAAATCCCAAATAGCATAAAGGGGCACCTCAGAACACCCAGAGGAACTCGCCTACCGTTGCTGCCTTTCGGCCCTGGCGGGGTTCAGCAAGTATCTGCCGTTCTTCGGTGCCAACGGTGATTATACCACATTCCGTTGCCCTGTGACGGACGATGGTAAAGCGATGGTGTTCATACCGCATACGCACCGGCAGGAACGATGTGGTGTAAGGGCCAGAATCGGCAACAACCTGTCTGGCAGGATAAAACCCTCTCCGCTTTTCACCCATGTAAAGTTCATAGAGTAGGTAGAGAGTCCAGCAATCATCGTAGAGTTGTGGACAGGGTGGAAAAATGCCCGGATGCCGCTTGTGGGCGCACCGTATTCTGCGGGGAGAAGGTGTGGACGCTCGTCCACAAAACCTGATGGCAAGGGGCGCGCCGGCGGAAAACCCGCTCCTCGTACACAGCCTTTCCACCAGAAAAGCGACGGTTTATCCACAAAGGGCATGGGTTATCCACAAATACTGGCGACTTATCCACAAAGCGGTGGTGGATAAGTCGCGGGAACGGGCGCGGTCTCTGCGCGTGGCTGGCATTTCTTGACCGGCAAGGACGCGGAGGGCCGGAGAGACTCTTTCACGGGTCGCCCCGGCCTGCCCCCTGCTCTCCAGCATTGCTCGAATATCTTGAACCGGGTCGTCCCGACTGACCGCCAGGACGCAATGGCGCACAGGGCTGGCATCAATACCCTACGTACCCGTTGCGCCTTCGCGCCCTTGCGTCAACCTTTCTGAGAAATGCTCTGGCGGCTTGCTGCGCACTCCTCCGAATCACAGCAAAACGCCGGACAGCCACAAGGCGTCCCGGCGTTTCGACTGTCCGGCGCGCTCAATCAGCGCAGTGCAGCCTGAACATCGAAAGACTCAGGAGTTTTCTTGCCCGCCTTTAGGGGGGTTGTCAAGGTTGAGGGTATTGATGAAATTACGGAAGATTGACATCGACTCGTCATTCAGGTCAGGCTCACTGTCGGCTTCGGTTTCCTCGACCGCCTCGCGGGGCGTCGCCGGAGTTTCGGCGGCGGCGGCCTGTTCCTCCTCATCGAAGAAGACGCCGGCCTGCTCGAGCACGTGCGACTCGACGAAGATGGGCACGTCGGTGCGGACGGCGAGGGCGATGGCGTCGCTGGGGCGGGCGTCAATCTCGACGGTGCGCCCGCGCTGCTCGATGACGATCCGGGCGAAGAAGGTGTTGTCCTGAATGTCGTTGATGAAGATATGGCTGATCTGACCGTCCAGATCGATGATCGTCGCCTTGAGCAAATCGTGGGTCATCGGGCGCTGCGGCTCGTGGCCCTGGATTGCCATTGCGATCGCGTCAGCCTCGAACGGCCCGATCCAGATCGGGAGATAGCGCTTGCTGTCGGTCTCGCGCAGCACCACGACACGGTGTTGTGTCAGCAGGCTGACACGGATACTATCTACGACGACGCGTATCATCTGTCGGCCCTTCCTGAAAAGATTGCTCGGCGAACCCCACGCGGCGCGACGAGACGCGCCGGGTTTTCTGCCTGGTATACGCAGACATCTTAGCACGTACTGAAAGGGTACGTCAAGCAATCGCGGGAGCGCGCGGGGCGGTTGGGGATTTGGGATTTGGGATTTGGGATTTGGGATTTGGGATTTGGGATTTTGGAGCGGGTCTGGCGTGGGGGGCGGGGCTGGTCATGCGATGATGCGGCGGGGCCCGCAGGGTGTTTTTCTGCTAAAAATTCACCTGAAGACCCGTTTAACATAGTGTATAGTATGCTTGAGCTTCTGGAAGGGCCGCGCCTTCCCAGAAATCTTCTCCGCCGACCTTGTCATTCCTGTTGGACACGGTGCGCACGCATCATTGCTCGTTCTCTCGAGGGTGCCGTATGCGCCAATCCAGAGTTACGTGTTCAGAGTTGGAGTAACCCCGCAGACCTGGGAGCGAGAGCGGGACGCCCTCGTCGGGATTCGAGGGCCAGATGCCCTCGCTCCCAGGAGAAGCGTGAACACGTACAATCCAAAATCCCAAATCCAAAATCCCAGGAGCCTTGCATGCCAGTTCACCTCCAGATAGCCTGTGACGAGGAGCGGTGCCGGGTGAGCCTGGCGGATGCGCCGGGCGCGCCGCTGGCCGAGACGCCCCGCGCCGAGTTGCCGACGATGGCCGATGTGCTCGGCGACCCGCCCGGCGCGGCGGGGGGCCGCCAGGGCGACCCCTACGGGGCCGGGTACCGGCTCTTCGCCGCTCTCGGCGGCGAGGCCCTCTGGCGCATGCTCGACGCGAGTGATGATGGCCTGCTGCTCCTGGAGTGCGACGACGCGGCGGCGGGCGTGCCCTGGGAGTACGCGGCGACGGCGGCGCGGCGCTTTCTGGCCTGCGATTACGCCATGCTCCGCCTCGAACCGCGCGCGCCGCGGCTGAGCAGGCTCGACCAGCCGCCGCGCCTGCTGGTGGTCTGCGCCGACCCTGGTGTACCCCGATGGCGCGCTGCCGGCCTTCGCCCTCGATTTTGAGCGCGAGCTGGCCGCGCTGCGCCGGGCGCTGGAGGCCAGTCCCCGGACGCTGACCGCGCGCCGCGTTGCGCCCACCCCCGCGGAGTTGCGCGCCGCCCTGGCCGATGGTCCCAGCCTGCTGCACTTCTCCTGCCACGGCCGTCTGGTCGAGGTGCGGGAGGCCGATGGCAGTATGCGCCAGGATGTCGCGCTGGCGCTCGAAAACGAGTACGGCGAGCTTCAGCCGCTGCTGGGGCGCGACCTGCTGCGGGCGGCGCCGCGGGGCAGCCTGCGCCTGGCGCTGCTGAGCGCCTGCCAGAGCGCGCCGCTGGCCCGCACCCTGGCCCGCGATGGCGTGCCGGTGGCCCTGGGGATGCAGCACAACTTCCCCGACCCGCTGAGCGACGAGCTGGCGGCGGCCTTCTACCGCTACCTGTGCTCCGGCAACGACGTGGCCGAGGCGGTGCGGCAGGCGCGCCTCAGCATGGCCGGGGCCCACCCGGCCAAGATGGGGCTGCTGGTGGCCTACGCCTGCCACGCGGCCTGGAGCGCCCTGCCGCTGCCCGGCGGCGCGCCCGACTGCGACCTGGCGCTGCCCGCGCGCCTGAGCCTGCCGGAGAACGTCATACCGCCCGCCGGCGGGCTGCTGGGCCGCAACCGCGAACTGGCGGCGCTGGCCCGGGCGCTGGACGAAAGCGCCGTGGCGACGGTGGCGGGGGCCGGGGGCATGGGCAAGACCGCCCTGGCGGCGGCGTTCGCACGGCGCTTCGGCTGGCGCTTCCGGCGGGTGGTGGGGGTGAGCTTCGCCGGCGCGCCGGTGGACGAGGCGCGGGTGTGCCGCGAGCTGATCGAGCGGCTGGCCGGCCCCCAGGCGCTCCAGGCGGCGCTGGAGGGGGGCGATCAGGCCGGCATGGCCGCCCGGCTGCGCGCCACGCTCACGGCGCTGGTCCAGCCCGGCGATCTGGCGCTCTTCGACAACTACGAGAGCGTACTGACCCCCGACCCCGGAGGCGAGGAGGCGGCCGAGGCGGTGGCCCGCCTGCCCTGGCTATTGCTCGACCGGGGCGCGAAGCTCCTGCTGACCAGTCGGGCCCGGCCCGCCGGGCTGCCGGGAGAGCGCCTGATCCCGAGCCGCGAAGGGATGGGCGGGCTGGCGCGCGACGCGGCGCTGGCGCTGTTTCTCCAGCACTGCCCACGGGCGCGGGATGGGGCGACGCACCGGCAGGTCGCCGCGCGGGTGGCGGAGGAGACCGAAGGCTACCCGATCGCCGTACAGTTGCTGGCCGCCGCCTACGAAGCCTACGATGGCGAACCCCAACGCTTTCTGGCGGAATGGCCGCGCATGCTGGCCGAGGCGAAGGCGCGCATGCCCGACCCGCGGCATGCCTGCTTTGCCGCCGCGGTCGAGTTCAGCCTGCGGCCGCTGGCCGAGGAGGACCGGGAGCGGCTACTGGCGCTGGCGCGGCTGGACTTCCCCTTCTTCGCCGAGGCGGCGGCGCTGCTCTGGGGCCTGCCCACCGACGGCAACGGCGCGCCCACCGGGGAGGCCCTGGAAACAGCGCGGCGCGTTCTGGGCGATTTCACCCGCCGCAGCCTGTTGCAGGTCGAGAGCTATTTCAACGACGACGAGGGGAACCTGACCGACCGGCCGGCCATCTACCGCTTCCAGCCGGCGCTGGGCCAGGAACTGCTGCGGCGGAGCCACCCCGGCGCGCCGATGCCGGCGGGCTACGCCGCCTACGGCGCGTGGCTGGCCAGGCGGGCCCATGGCGAACTGGGGCGCTCGGCGGCCCTGGCGAACCTGGTATACCGCAGCATGCCCGCGCTGGAGGCCGCCACCCATACGCTGACCGGCGAGGAGCGGCTGCGGCACCTGGTGCGCCTGGCGAACTTCCGCCGGCACTTCGGGGCCCTCGACCGGGCGCGGGAAGAACTGGAAGCGGCGCGGGAGGCTGCCGCGCCGGCGACGGCTACCCGCGGCGCGTTGCTCCACGAGCTGGCCAACATCTATGTGGTGCAGGGGGAGCTGGGGCGGGCGATGGCGCTCTACGAAGAGAGCCTGGCGATCACAGAGGCGCTGAAGGACCTCAAGGGCAAGAGCGCCACGCTCGGCGAGATGGCAAATGTGCACATGGCGCGCCAGGAGTGGGACGCGGCAGAGGCGGCGCTTACCGAGGCCCTCGCCCTGGCCCGCCGGCTCAAGGATCAGAGCGGGATCGCCTTCACTACCGTCAAGCTGGGTCAGGTGGCCCGGGCCCGGGGCGATGGCGCGACGGCCCTGACGCGCTACCGCGAGGGCCTGGCGATCTTCGAGCGCCTGGGCATGGCGCGGGGGGCGCAGCAGGTGCGGGAGATGATTGCCGATCTCGAGTCGGGCGAACTCGTATGATTTTGGATTGGCGTTGCGGTGTCCTGATGGGACGTCGTATCTTGTATACGCAACTTTCCTAACAGTTGTACATTGTCCTTGTCCTCACGTACGCCGGCGCCGACTATCACCCCGAGCCCTGCGGCTGCGCTCAGGGCACACTCCGCCGCAGGGCTCAGAATGACAGGGGCCGTGCGCGGTATGACGGGCCGCGGGCGGCACGACCGGGACCGCGGGCGGCACGACCGGGGCGATAGTAGGCGAAACACAACGGTAGTAAAATCCAAAATCCAAAATCCGAAATCCAACACAGGGAGGAGGCGCTCCCCATGACGAAACCGCTGGAGAGGACGGTGATCTGCCGGCGCTGCGGCCATCGCCGGACGGTGGACCTGGCGCGGCTGGGCCGGGCGGAGCGGGTGCTGTACCGTGACAACAACCGGCTGCGGGTCGAAACCTTTCGCCTGGCGTGTCCCAACTGCGGCAACGTGGAGATGCTCGAGGTCACCTTCGAGGAGCGCGGCCATGCCTGAGGAGATCCGCGCCGTGCGGCAGCGCCCGCCGACGCCCGAGGAGGAGGCGCTGAACCGCTGGTTCGAGCAGCAGGAGAAGGACCCGCCGAAGCATCTGGAGGAGGGCGCGAAGCAGATCATTACCCTGGTGAGCGCGCTCTACGGGGTGATCTTCGGCATTCTGGCCCTGGCCAGCGATCCCCTGCCGGCCTACCTGGCGCGGCCCAGCGTGCGCGTTCTGGGCGTCGTGGTGGTGCTGGGCTACCTGGCGGCATTGCTGGCCGCGCTGGTGGTGGTGCTGCCGGGGGCCTACCGCTACGCCCGGGCCAGCCAGACCCAGCGGGAGCGCGTGTTTCGGGCGCTGATGGCGCGCAAGCTGATCGGGTTGCGGGTGGCGCTGGCGGCCTTCGGCATTGGCAGCGCGGCATTCGCGGCGTTGTTTGTGGTGGTGGTGTTTGGGGCGTGAAACGGCCCGGCGTAGTAGAGACGACCCGCCGGGCCGTCTCTACGCCGGGCCGTCTCTACCACGCCGGGCCATCTCTACGCCGCCGCCGGGCCACGGGATTACGCAATTGACAAATCGGCCCACTGGCGGTATGCTCGCCCCCACTTCTCACGGGGCGATGCACTGGCCTTTCCGCAAACCCTGGAACTGGCACGTAGCGGCAGTGGGCGATCCTGGAGCTTCGCATTTCCCTTCCTTGCGGTTACGATCCGGCGCGCTGCCGGCGCCGCGGCGCCGGGCGCTTCGACGCCGGGGCGCGCTGGCCCGCGCGGCGCTGGCCCGGCTCCGCGGCGAGGCGGCGAAGGTCGGGCGCCTGGCGGAGCCGGGCAGGGAAGGCCCGCGAATGGCGCTGCGCTGGCCGCGGGGCGACCTGGCGTTGCGGCTGTGGAGCCACGCCTGGGTAACGGCGCTGGTGGCGCTGGTCCTGGCAGCGGAGCTCGGCGGATGGCGGGGCGCGCCGGCGGCGGGGCCGCGGCATACCCTCCGCGACCCGCAGCCGTTGGAAGGGGTTGTGGCGGCGGCGGGGCCGCTGGGGGCCGGGCCAATCGTCCTGGAGCGGCGGCATGAAGCCCTGGCGCCGCCCATGCAGCGGCCGCGGCTCGTGCCGAGCGCCTACCAGGCGATCCATTACCTGGAGGAAGGTGAGACGCTGGGGGCCATCGCCGCGCGCTACCAGGCGCGGCTCGAGGCGCTGGTGCTGGCGAACGGGCTGGAGCAGGGCGACGCCCTGGTGGTGGGCCAGGCGCTGCGCATCCCGCGGGTGTCCGGCTTTCCCCACGTGGTTGTGGCGGGCGAGACGGTATTCGACCTGGCGGCGCGCTTCGGGGTGCCCTACGAGGCGATTGTTGCCTTTCCGGCGAATCGGATCGACGCTGACGGCGGTTTAACAGCAGGGAGCGAAATCTTCATTCCCAGCGAGCGACTGGAGCTGCCTGAAGGGTGGTTGCGGGCGGTTGGCGGGATAGAGGGGCTGGCGCGGCGGGAACCGGCGCCAGCGGCGGTGGTCAGGGCGGGGCCGGCGAACCTGCGGGCGGGACCGGGCGTGGAATACGAACGGGTGGGGCAGTTGGCCGGCGGGCGGCGGGTGGCGCTGCTGGGGCGTCACGGCGACTGGGTTCAGGTCGAGCATGGCGGGCGGCGGGCCTGGATGCGCGCCGATCTGTTGGAGCTTACCGCCGAGCGACTGGCGGCGATGCCGATCGCCAACGACGTGCCGCCGCCGCCGGAACGCTGGGTGTGGCCAGCGCGGGGCAGGATCACCTCGGGCTTTGGCCCGCGCTGGGGCGGCTTTCACAACGGCATTGACATCGCCAACCGGGCCGGGACGCCGATTGTGGCCGCCCGGGCGGGGCGGGTGCTGGAGGCCGGCTGGTGCCGGGGCTACGGCTACTGCGTGCGGCTGGGCCATGCCGGGGGCATCGAGACGATCTACGGCCACCTGCTGAACCGTCCGGTGGTCGCGGTCGGCGCGGAGGTAGCGGCGGGGCAGGTGATCGGCCACATGGGGAGCACCTACGACCGGCGCGGCGGCGGGTACGCAACGGGGGTGCATCTGCACTTCAGCGTGCTGGTCAACGGCCGGGCGGTGAACCCGTTGCGGTTTCTGCCGTGAGGGATCGGGCGTGTGTGGAGGTGTGGAGGTGTAGAGGTGTGGAGGCATAGGGGAATGGTCGGGACCGGGTCGGGCAATCCCGCATGACCAATTGACCTTCACCTCCACATCTCCACACCTCCACACCTCTACACCTCCACAGGGCTACTATGCGGCTCGCCGGGGTGACAGGCTGAAGCGGCCCTGTCCGTGATACAATGGGGCTGGTTCGATTGCAGATTCTGGATTGGGATGTCACTGTCAGGATGCCGTCCCTAAACCGACGGCGCGACTCTCGGCGTACTCTGCGTCTCTGCGGTATATATGCGAAACCGGCGTACCCAGGGGTGTTTCACGTGAAACAGGGTGGTGGCGCTATGGCCCCGTACACGATCGCGATTGCCAACCAGAAAGGCGGCGTTGGCAAGACCACTACCGCCGTGAACCTCAGCGGCGAACTGGTGCGGCGCGGGTATCGCGTCCTCCTGATTGACGCCGATCCGCAGGGGAATGCTACCACCAGTCTGGGTATTTCCAAACGCAATCTCGCAGCCACCACCTACGACCTGTTGCTCGGCGGCGAGGTGGAGGCGGCGGTAATGGCCACCGGCCGTGAGCGCCTCATGCTCGTGCCGGCGGACCAGGATCTGGCCGGCGCCCCCGTTGAACTCGCCAGCGCCCCGCAGCGCGAACAACGCCTGGCAACCGCCCTGCGCAGCGCCGACGCCTACGACTACATCATCATTGATTGCCCGCCCTCCCTGGGCCTGCTCACCCTCAACGCCCTGTGCGCCGCCGACAGCGTGCTCATTCCCCTCCAGTGCGAGTATCTGCCCCTCGAGGGCCTCGCCCAGCTCAAAACCACCCTGGAACGGGTGCGCGCCAGTCTGAACCCGCGGCTGCATATCCTCGGCGTGCTCATGACCATGTACGATGGCCGCACCAACCTGGCCCATGAGGTGGTTGACGAAGTGCAGCGCCATTTTCCCCGGCTCATCTTTCGCACCATCATCCACCGCAGCGTGCGCCTCTCCGAGGCGCCCAGCCACGGCAAGCTGATTACCGAATACGACCCCGCAGGTCGTGGCGCGCAAGCCTACGCCGCCCTTGCCGACGAAGTACTCCAGCGAAAGGAGCGCCGCCAATGAATCGCCGCCGAGGCCTAGGAAGCGGACTGGACGCGCTCATCCCCGGCGCCGCGGGCGACCTGGTGCGCCAGGCGCCGATCGAGGCCATTCGCGAGAACCGCAACCAGCCGCGCACCGTGTTCGACGAGCAGGCCCTGGACGAACTGGCGGCCTCCATCCGCGAACACGGCCTGATCCAGCCCTTGATCGTCAGCGAAGCCGCCGACGGCGGCTACGAGCTGATTGCCGGCGAGCGTCGCCTGCGCGCCGCGCGCCGCGCCGGGTTGCGCGAAGTTCCGGTTATCGTGAAGGATGTCACCCCGCAACAGGTGCTGGAGATCGCCCTGGTCGAGAATGTCCAGCGGGCCGACCTCAACCCGCTGGAGGAGGGGCTGGCCTACCAGACCCTCAAAGACGAGTTCGGCCTGACTGACGACGAGATCGCCCGGCGGGTGGGCAAGAGCCGCGTGGCAGTGGTGAATACCCGCCGGCTCATCCGGCTCGTGGCCCCGGCGCGCCAGGCCCTGCTCGACGGCGCCCTCAGCGCCGGGCACGGTCGCGCCCTGCTGCGCTTTGAGGACCCCGCGGACCAGGAGGCGGCCTTCCGCCTGGTGCGGCAGCGCGACTTCAGCGTGCGCGAGGCCGAACGCCTCGGCGACATCGCCAACCAGCCCGCCCTGGCCTCCGCGACCCGCAGCGCCCTCTTGCGCGGCCAGATCAGCCTCGCTCAGGCCGAGGCCCTGGCGCGGATTGAAGATGCGGACCTGCAAGTGCTCGTGCTGGAGCGGATTACTGCGGTGGGGTGCGATGAGCGCGAGACCGCTGTCCTGGCCGATCTCGTTAATAGCGGATTGCCCCTGGAGCAAGCCCTGGCGCGCGTGCGCCCGCCCCTCACTGCCGGTGAACCAGGGCGCCGCCAGCGTGATCCCCGCGGCGCCCAATCCGAGACGCGCCGGACGCGGTCCCGCGTCCAGTCGCCGGAAGATGCCGAGGCCCAGCGAATGTTCGAGGAGATCCTCGAGACCCCTGTGCAGCTTTCGCGCAGCGGCAATGCCATTCGCCTGACCATAACCCTCTACAGTGATGAACAACTCCAGGCGCTGTATGACCGCCTGAGCAGGTAGGGCAAACGATTGTGGATTTTGGATTTTGGATTTTAGATTTTGGGTTTGGAAGCAGGGGGCCGGACCGGGCCGGGTAGGGCAGACGATTGTGGATTGTGGATTTTAGATTTTGGATTTGGAAGCAGGGGGCCGGACCGGGCCGGTCGGGGCGCCGGTGCCTGAGTATGTCTCCTGTACCTTTCTAACCCGGGCGACCCGGCGCGACCGGCGCTCCGCGATGAACTACTGGTGCATTTCTCCGCCGTGTCAAGGGGTGCGACTATGCTGCGCAGACGACTCGAGCAGACGGTGCGATCACGGGTTGAGATCCTGGTCACGCGTGTGCCGGCGCTCCACAGCCTCAGTCCCAATACTCTCACCGGTATGACCCTCGCGCTCACCATTGGCGTAGTAGCGCTGATCGTGCAGGGATCGCTTCAGTGGGCCGGGGCGCTTTTCCTCGTCGCCAGCGCCTTCGATATGCTCGACGGCGCCGTCGCTCGCGCCAGACGAGCAGCCACACCCTTCGGCGCCTTTCTCGACTCGACCGTGGATCGCTACTCCGAGTTACTGGTCTTTCTAGGATTGCTGATCCACTACCAGCGTGCAAGCAGCGACTCGCTCCTCGTCACGGTGTTGCTCTTCCTTGCCGCCACCGGGTCCATACTGACCAGTTATATCCGCGCGCGGGCCGAGGCCCTGGGATTCAACGGCCGCGGCGGGCTGCTCGAACGCCCGGAACGGGTGCTTATCCTGGGGATGAGCCTGATTACCGGCTGGACAATGGCGGGTCTCTGGATTCTCGCGATCTTCTCCCACCTGAGCGCGCTGCAGCGTTCAGTGCGAGTCTGGATGCGGAGCCGCAGTGGCGCCGAGCGCCTGCCCTCGATCCGGTGACATGCTCAGGAACGATGACCGGCGTCCGGGGTGTATGGCCGAAGCATTCGCGGAGCCAGTGCTTCAGCCGACGCGGCAACGAAGCTCGGACGCGGTATGTGAGAGGGGTGCAACGGTCGTGTACAGCTCTCCCCTTCGCCTGGCCGCGCTCCTGCACGTGCTTCGCCCCCACGTCGCCGCGCAGGCGGCTGCCTACACCTTTCTCGGGGCCTATCTGAGCGCCGGCCCCCGGTTCACCCTCACGCCGCTCACCGCTCTCGCCGCCCTGATCGTAGCCGTGGTAGTGGCCTTCGGGTTCGTTATCAACGACTATGCTGATGCAGACATTGATCGCCTGACCAAACCCGAACGCCCCATTCCCTCCGGCGCTATCTCTCGCTCCCAGGCCGTGGCGCTTGCGCGCCTCCTGGCCGGCCTGACCGCCGTGCTGATCCTCTTCGCACCCGTTGTGCTGCAAGCCATTGCAATCCTTAATCTGGCCCTGACCACGGCTTACGCCCTGGTGCTCAAACGCACCGTGCTGATCGGCAACGCCACGGTTGCCCTGCTCAACAGTTCGATCCTGGTGTTCGGCGGGCTGGCGGCGGGAGGCGTCTCCACCGTGGTCTGGGCGGTGGCGGGTATGAGTTTCCTGTACTCTCTGGCTCAGGAGGTGTTGTACACCGTTGACGACGTAGATGGCGACGCGCGGGCCGGGATCATGACCACCGCGGTCTACTTCGGGGTTGAGCCTGCGTTGCGGCTCTTCCGCGGGTTGATCGTTCTGGCCCTGCTCTGCGCCACAGCGCCTGCCTGGCTTGCCGGTGTTACGCCGCTCTACCCGGCGGCGCTGCTGGTCTGCGTGGCGCTGCCGGTCAGCCTGTACATACTGCCGCGTATCCGGCGCTACGAACCCCGCGCCGTCCGCCAGGCCTGCGCGGCCATAAAGGCAGTGCGCATCGCCGGTCTGGCCCCGTTGATGCTGCTGGGGCTTCCGCCGGGGTGAGGATGGCAGTGCGGATCGGACGAACCTCTGCTATTATGTGCGGAGAAGGTGATGGAACGGTCTGAAAACCTGGCCGGCCATTCTAAACCTGCACATACAAGGAGATTTCCTCATGGCGCTGTCACACCAGGAAGTCCTCCATGTTGCCCGCCTCGCCCGCCTGCGCCTCGATCCTGAAGAGCTTGAGCGCATGCGTTCGCAACTCTCGGCGATCCTTGATCACATCGCCATGTTGCAGGAAGTTGACGTCTCCGGCGTGCCGCCGACGGCCCAGGTGACCGAACTGGTCACCGTGCTGCGGCCTGACGAGGTCACCGAAGAGCTCAGTCGCGAGGCGGCTCTGGCCAACGCCCCCGATCAGCGCGATGGCATGTTCCGCGTGCGCGCCGTGTTCGATGAGTGAGGCGCCTCGGCGCCGTTGCGCTGAGGGAAGGGGATTTTCGCCGTCTGTTCTGGTGATCTTCCGCCTCCCGCGCAACATTGCCGCCAGCGGGCCCGTCAAAGCAGCAGGAAAGCACGACACGGTTCGCGCCGACTGCAGCCGACCATCAACGAAAGGATCGCCAATGTACAACGGGAATGGATCAAACAACGGCGGCCGATACACCCGCATCGCCGGGGTTCCCATCAAGCCCGTCTATCTCTACATCGCCGCAGCGGTTGTCTTGCTGGTGGTTATCTATCTGGTCATGCGCTTTCTGAGCACCAGCCTGGTTATGCACTTCAGCGCCTACGCTGGCGTCCTGCTCCTGATAGCCAATCTCCGCGAACTCCTTGGCAATAGCTACGGACAGCGCGGCAGCACGGCCCTGCTCAACGTGATGGTCGGCGGCGGGTTGATCTTCGCCTGGCTGACACAGTTCTTTGGCGTCTTCTTCTGGATTCCGGCCCTCATCCTGGTGGCCGTGGCCACCCCCCTCATCTTCGGGCGCGCCAACGTCTACAATGTTTACCTGGATATGGCCCGCTCCCTCGCCATCAACGTGCGCCGTACCTTTGTGCGCTAAAACCCTTCGTTGACGCGAAGGCGCAACGACGCAAGGAGGTTGCATTCGTACCGCAACCTCCTTGCGTCGTGATTCGGACCTGTAAGCAAGCAGTCCAGGTTTGAGCTATGTACGCAATGCTGTGGCGCGTCTCATCTGCGCGCCGAGTGCGCGGTGCTCAATTCCTTCTCTCTGTCACTCCGAGCCCTTCGCTCAGCGTGACCGGGCGAGCGAAATACCGGGAAACGTAGTTCACAGACTACTTAAGGGTAGATGCGGTAGAGCATACGCGGGAAGGGAATGGCCTCGCGGATGTGCCGGGTGCCGGTGATCCAGCACACCGCGCGTTCGATCCCCATGCCGAAGCCGCTGTGCGGTACCGTGCCGTAGCGTCGCAGGTCGAGGTACCACTGGTAGTCCTCGACGTTCAGCCCATACGCGCGAATGCGCCGTTCCAGCAACTCCGGATCGTGAATGCGCTGCGAGCCGCCGATGATCTCGCCGTAGCCCTCGGGGGCAAGCAGATCCGCGCACAGCGCCACCTCGGGACGCTCCGGGTCGGGTTGCATGTAAAAAGCCTTGATCGCCGCCGGAAAGCGCTCGACGAAAACGGGCCGGTCAAAGCGCGAGGCGATCAGTTGCTCGTGAGGCGCGCCGAAATCCTCCCCCCACGGCAGCGGATCGGCCCCCTCCACCTCTCCCTGGTGGTCGGCGATGATGCGCAGCGCCTCGTCGTAGGTGATCCGCGGGAAGGGCGGGACGCAGCGCTCCAGCGGCGCCGTGTCTCGCCCTAGCGCCTTCAGGTCCTCGGCCCGGCGCTCCAGCACCCGCTGGACAATCGCGCTGACGAACTGTTCCTGCAACGCCAGGTTGTCTTCGTGAGTGGCGAAGGCCACCTCTGGCTCGATCATCCAGAACTCGGTCAGATGGCGCCGGGTCTTGCTCTTTTCCGCCCGGAAGGTGGGCCCAAAACAGTAGACCTTGCCGAAGGCCATCATCCCCGCCTCGACATAGAGCTGGCCGGTCTGCGCCAGATAGGCCTTGCCCAGGTCGAAGTACTCGGTGGCGAAGAGGTTCGTGGTGCCCTCTGCGGCAGTCGCGGTCAGGATGGGGGTGTCGAAGCGCACGAACCCCTGGGCGTTCAACCACTCCTGCGCCGCGGCGATCACTTCGGCCCGCACTCGCAGCAGGGCATGCTGCTTCGCCGACCGCACCCAGAGGTGGCGGTGCTCCATCAGAAACTCGACCCCGTGCTCCTTCGGAGTGATCGGGTAGTCCACGCTCTGACCGATGATCTCCAGATCCTCTACGTTGAGTTCGTAGCCGCCGGGGGCCCGGGCGTCGGACCGCACCGTCCCGATAATGCGCAGTGATGTCTCCTGCGTCAGGCTCTGGGCCCGCGCGAATACCGCCTCGCTCACCTGGGGTTTGAACACCACGCACTGCATGGTTCCGCTGCCATCGCGCAACTGGATAAAGATCAATTTGCCTTTCTCGGTTTTGTGGTACACCCAGCCCGCCAGGGTCACCCGTTCGCCCTCGAAGGCCCCGATGGCGGCAACGGAAGCGGTTGGCAGCAGAGACATAGCACGCTCCTCGATGGCATCTACACGCTTTTCTGCGTCAGTATGCCATGAGTTCCAGAGCCTGGCAAATTGACAGCCTCGCGTTCATCGGTGATAATTTGTGAATCATGGATCCAGGTAATGACCTGACTACCTCCGCGGAGTTGCCAACAGAGTGTGCAGGGTTGTGGAGGTGAAGATCAAGCTGCTTATAGCCTGGTCTTAGCGTGGTTCCAGGCGACCTGTTCGGGCGTCAGCGCGATGCCGACCGTGCCCGGATGCGCTGTTCCATTGCGCGATCTATAACCGGCAATCTGCAAGTGCTTTGTCTGCCAGGTGCTTATGGAGATCCTGCGGTGGTGCGATGTTCCAGCCGTGCGGCGCGCCCTGTCCGAACTGGCCGATTACCGGCCCGTGCTCGAAACTGCCATTGCCGTGCAGCAGGTGCCCGCGCCGACCTTCGATGAGGGTGAGCGCGCGGCGCTGGTGCTGGATCGCCTGCGGGCCCTGGGCCTGAGCGATGTCGCCAGCGATGCGATCGGCAATGTCTATGCTCGCCGTCCTGGCCGCGCGCCCCGCCCCGCTGTGCTCATTTCGGCCCACCTTGATACGGTCTTTCCCCGCGAAACCGATCTGCGCCTGCGCTACGAAGGCGATCGAGTCTACGGACCCGGCCTCGGCGACAACAGCATCGGCGTGGCCGGTCTCATCCATCTCGCGCAGGCCCTGCAGCGCCACGATCTGCCCAATGGCGGTGATATCTGGTTCGTTGCCAATGTCGGTGAGGAGGGTCTCGGCGATCTGCGGGGGATCAGGGCCGCCGTCAACCGCCTCAGGGATCGCATCGGCGCCGTTATTGTCCTCGAAGGCTGCGATTTCGGCACCCTCCACCACCAGGCCATCGGCGTGCGCCGCTATCGCATCGAGGTGAGCGCCCCCGGCGGTCATTCCTGGGGCAACTATGGCACCCCCAGCGCCATCCATACCCTCGTGCGGCTCGCCGCGCGCATTACCGACATCCAGGTGCCGCGCTCGCCCCGCACCACCTACAATATCGGGGTCATCGAGGGCGGCACGTCGGTCAACTCGATCGCCGAGTCGGCCAGCATGCTCCTCGATATGCGCTCGGTCAGCGCCACTGCCCTCGACCACCTCATCGCCCAGGTGGATCGTCTCATCGCCGCTGCTGCTGGCGATCATCCCGATGTGCAGGTGCGCGTGCAGATGGTTGGCAACCGTCCCTCCGGAGCGATTGAGCGCGACCATCCGCTGGTCCAGGCGGCCGTGGCCGCCTTTCAGTACGTTGGCGCGACGGTCAGTTTCCAGCAGAGCAGCACCGACGCGAATATTCCCCTCAGCGAGGGCATCCCCTCGGTCTGCATCGGGTTGACCGATGGCGGCAACGCCCACCGCCACGATGAGTATATTCAGCCGGCCAATCTCGGTCGCGGTATGCAGGCGCTGCTGCTCCTGACCCTCGCCGCCTCCGGCTGATGGTTTTTGCGCATCTGTAACGTGCCCTAGCTCGCTAAAACTTCCTCAATCGCTTCCAGCGCCTCCGCGCTCAGGGTGATCTCTGCCGCGCCGGCGTTGTCGTCGATCTGCTCGGGCCGCGTGGCCCCGATGATCACGCTGCTCACCTCCGGCCCCCGCAGCGCCCAGGCCAGCGCCAGTTGCGCCCGCGAGACGCCTAACCCATCGGCGATCGGCTTCAACCGCCGCACCCGCTCCGCGTTCGCCGCGGTCAGGTAGCGCTCCCGCGCCCACTCCTCGCGCCAGAAGCGCGTACCCTCCGGAACCCCCTCGTCATACTTGCCCGTCAGCATCCCCATGGCCAGGGGCGACCAGACCACCAGGCCGATCCCCCGGGGGCGCGTTACCGGGGCGATCTCGCGCTCCACCCGTTCGCGCCAGAGCATGGAGTACTGGGGCTGTTCCACCTTCGGCTTCGCCCACCCGTAGCGCTCGCAGATCGCGTGCGCTTCGACGATCTCGGCTGCGCTCCACTCCGAGGTGCCCCAGTACAAGATCTTGCCCATCCGCACCAGGTCGTGCATCGCCTGTGCCGTTTCCTCAATCGGGGTCTCGGGATCAGGACGGTGGCAGAAGTAGATATCCACGTAGTCGGCGCCCAGCCGCCGCAGGCTCTTATCAATGCTCTCAAAGATGTGCTTGCGTGATAGACCCCGGTCGTTCACATCGTCGCTCATGGGCCAGAACACCTTGGTGGCGATCACCAGCGTGTGACGCGGGAATTGCCGCAGGATCGCGCCCATCTGCGCCTCGGCTTCGCCTTTGCCATAGATGTCGGCCAGATCGTAGTAATTGATACCCCGCTCGTAGGCCCGCTCGACCACGCGCCGCGCCACCTCCGGAGCAACCTTGCCCTCTCCAAAGTTGATCCAGCCTCCCAGCGCCACAACGCTGACTTTCATCCCCGCATCGCCCAGCCTGCGGTACTTCATGATTGCTGTTCCCCCTGTTGTCGTGAAACCATAGCGCCACTCTATCTGCCAGGGAGGGTACAACCCCTGCGGCTGCGCCGCACATAATGAGAGCCCGGCAAGCTATGCCCTCCCGGACCATCCTGATTGGAGCGATACGCAAACCGGAACGCCCGACGGCCAGACCGGCTTCTCCAGAGGCCGATTCCGTTCCAGGAGACCTGTTCGGCCAATCCAAAATCCAAAATCCCCTACGCTTTCCACTCCTCCAACCGGGGGCGGTACCCGCCATGCCCGTCAGGTTCCAGGAGCACGTAGGTGTAGGTCGCCGTGTAGTTCGCCTCGTCGGCGATCTCCGCCCAGGTATAGCTCAGTTGCTGCTCGTCTTTGAGGTGTAATGTCCAGGTTCCGCTGTTAAAGTAGTACCCCTGTCGCCCGTCGCTCAGGATAAGCGGATCGGTCAGACCATTGAGCGCTACGTGCGTATGTCCCATCACCACCGCACCCACGCGCGGATCCTCCTCCAGCACCGCGAGCGCCGCGTTGCGAAAGGCGTCGCCGCCTATGCCGCCAAGCACCACTTCGCCCCCGGTGGCGATTTCCGTCTCGTCCAGGGTCAGTTGGGGCGCTGCGCCGCTCAGGGCCAGCGCCAGGTCGCCGCTCCTCGCTCCCAGGACGCTGCGCTCAAACTCTTCGCGAAACGCCGGTTCAGCAATCCGCCTCTCGAGCACCTCCCGCAAGTCGGGATCGGCCAGGGCGGCCACAATATCCTCGACCTCCGGCGCTGCTCCTGCTTCCGCTTCGCTCCACCCTAGCAGCGGCGGGAGACCGCTGGTGAGCAGGAAGCGCGCCACCAGGCCCAGCGCCGTGGCGGTGAAGATCGGGTCATGCCGCAACCCCAGCTTCACCACGCGCAGGATGGGTTTCACATTGTCAATGAACCAGCGTTGCCGCTCCAACTGGTTATAGACCTTGTCCACAAACAGCGTGCCCCAGCAGCGCTTCAGCCGGCGCACCCCCATGCGGTCAATGCCGAAAGGCTGCTCCATGCGCTCCCCAAAACGGTTGGCTCGGTCGTGCTCGTGCCCATGCTCGATATGTACGCGCCCGCGCGGGCCTTCGCCCACGGTGTAGGCGTAACGCACCCGGCGCAGATCGCCCGCTGCGCCGGGCGGGTAGATCGCCTCGAATATGCGCGCCCAAACCCCCGGCCATAACAGATCAATGTCGTGGTTTCCCGCGATGATCGTGATCGAATTGCCCTCGACCATGAACCGCCGCAGGGCCGCGAAGACTTCTGAGTGCCCCGAGGCGATCCACGGCGATCGCCCCAGGATTACATCGGTGCGACGGATGGACTCTTCCTCCGTGCTGCCCAGGTCGTCTTCCGGCGAGGCCAGGCCGATTTCGGGCAGCGTCTGGCAGTACTCCAGAAAATCGCCCGCGATCACCAGTTCCACCGGCCTGCCGGTCGTGCCAATCGTGTCCAGAAAGCGGGCGAAATCAGCATCAGCCGTAAAATCCTCCAGCGGGTCAGGCTCGCCGTTGGGCAGCCAGCCCGGCCCCAGGTGCAGATCGCTGACCACGTATACCAGACGCTCCATGAGCGGTTCTCCTTGCGTAATTGGATTTGCCGCGGAGCACGCAGAGGATGCGCTTTTTGAAGCCCCTTGCGCCCCTCCGCAACCTCTGCGGTGCCACTGTATTCAGTGGATATGTGAACCCGATCCTCCTCGCCGCGATCCCACAGGCTCCCGTTCCGCGGTATCATAGCATGCCGTGCATCACCAGGCGGGTTTAACGACCCGCACCCGGAACGACCTCCCTGCCGGCAGGGGCATTGTTCCTCACTCTGCTGCGCCTCGCCGTTCTCGGCGCGCCCTTTCGCTCCACGGCCGGTGAAGCGGAGGAGTGGGAAGGGCAAGGACCATTCGCGCCCGCGAGCGCCTAGAAAGGTATTCGCTGCCGTGTCCGCCCAGGAGTTTTTCGCCCGTGTGGGCCTGCACGGGGAGCCGGTCGCCGATCCCTCTGCCAGCGTCGTTCACGGCGAGACGCGCTTTACCATCCTTACTCCGCGCCTGATCCGCATCGAGTGGGCGCCCGACGGCGCCTTCGACGACCGCGCGACCTACGCCTTTCCCACTCGCCGCGCCCCCGTCCCTCCCTTCCACCTCAGAGCGTCTGGCGAGACCCTGACTATTGATACCGGCGCCCTTCGCCTCCAGCGTATCGGGATGCGCGGGCCGCATACTTCCGACAACCTTAGCCTGGAACTGCCCGTCGCCGGCAGGATTGCCCGCTGGACCCCCGGCACGCCCGACCCGCTCAACCTCCGCGGCGCCCGGCGCACCCTCGATGGCTGTCACGGGCAGGCGGCCATTGAGCCGGGGTTGCTCTCCCGCTCTGGGTGGGCGCTGCACGATGATAGCGCCGCCGTGCGTTTCGATCCCCGGACCGGCTGGGTGCAACCGCGTCCGGAGCCGCCCCGCCAGGACTGGTACTTCTTCGGCTATGGTCACGACTTCCGGGGCGCTCTGGCCGAGTATGCCCGCTTCGGCGGCGCTGTGCCGCTCATCCCCCGCTGGGCGCTGGGGGCCTGGTGGTCACGCTATTATGCCTACAGCGAGCAGGAGCTTCGCGACCTGGCGGCCGCTTTTGCCGCCCACGACTTCCCCCTCGATGTGCTGGTGATTGATATGGACTGGCACACGCCCCACGGGTGGACGGGTTACACCTGGAATACCGACCTGTTTGCCGACCCGTCCGCCTTCCTTGCCTGGCTCCACGAGCAGGGGCTGCGCGTAACCCTCAATCTGCATCCCGCTGACGGGGTCCAGCCCCACGAAGCCGTCTATCCCGCCTTTGCCGCAGCCATGGAGGTCGAACCCGGCCAGGGAGTGCCCTTTCGCATCGGCGACGCGCGCTTCGCTCGCAACTACTTCCACCTCCTGCACCATCCCCTTGAAGATCAGGGCGTGGACTTCTGGTGGATAGACTGGCAACAGGGGCGCGCGTGTGAAGTTCCAGGACTCGACCCCTTGCCCTGGCTCAACCATCTGCATTTCAGCGACATGCGACGCCGCAGGGATCGCCGGCCCATCATCCTGTCACGCTGGGGCGGCCTGGGCAACCATCGCTACCCGGTCGGCTTTTCCGGCGATACCTATGCCACCTGGGAGGCCCTGCGCTTTCAGCCGTACTTTACCGCCAGCGCCGCCAATGTGCTCTATGGCTGGTGGAGCCACGACATCGGCGGGCACTTCGATGCCGCTGAACCGGAACTCTACACCCGCTGGGTGCAGTTCGGGGCCTTCAGTCCCATTCTGCGCCTCCACTCCACGAAGGACCTCGCCGCCGAACGGCGCCCCTGGGCCTTTCCCCCCGCTGCGCGCGACGCCGCCCGCGCGGCCTTTCAGGCGCGCTACGCCCTGCTGCCTTACCTCTACACTCTCGCGCGCATCCACACCGACACCGGCCTGGCGCCCTGCCGTCCGCTCTACTATGAATGGCCCGACGCTGAGGCCGCCTATGTCGCTCGCGAGCAGTTCGCTCTCGGCGACCAGATAATAGTCGCCCCTATCGTCCATCCCTCCGACCCCTCAACCGGCCTGGCCCCCGCCGACGTCTGGGTTCCGCCGGGCGAATGGATCGAGCGCGCTTCCGGCGAACGGTTCCGCGGCCCGGCCTGGATGCGCCTGGTGGGCGATCTTCACGCCATTCCCCAACTTGTGCGCGCTGGCGGCATTCTGCCTCTGGCCCCCGTAACATCCCGCAGCCACCAGCAGGCACATGATCGGCTGATCCTGGCGATCTTCCCCGGAGAACACGGGATGCTGCGCCTGTATGAAGATGCGGGCGAGGGCGAGGCCTATCGCCAGAATGAGTATGAGTGGACCCCGGTCGAGGCGCGCTCTGCCGATGGTGGCCGGACCGTCGAGGTTTCGATTGGCCCGGCTGAGGGCCATTGTCCGGCTCTCCCGCCGGAGCGGGCAATCACGGTGCGGTTTGAGCATTGCCGCCCGCCGACCAGGGTGTGGCTCGACGGAAGGGAGCACGCCGGCTGGCGCTACGATGCGGCCACGCAGACGATCATCGTTGACATCACGGCCCGCCCCAGGACCATCTCCACCTCACTCGTCGTCCAGGGTGACGCGCCGCTCACCTTTGCTGGCGACGAGCGCAACGCCGCCCTGCGCCTGGCCGACGCGCGGCGGCTGCTCCGGCTTCCCGACGCCGCCAGCGAGACGTTGCTGGCCGCAGCTCTCGCCGGCGACACCGCCGCGCACCGCCATGCCCTCGCGCGGCTCGGCGGGCCGTTCGCCCGCGTCTTTGAGTACACTACCCCCGAAGATGCCGCTCGAACCCTTGGCGCACTGGTCGTCGCTGCGCCCCGCGACGGAGCGCCCGTCCGGGTTGCCGGCCACTGGCGCCTCCACGGCCCTGGGGGGGTCGCCGAGATCCCCTGCGACCCTGGCGATCTCTACGCCGATACCATTGTGTATGCTCCCTTCGCCTGGGACGGCTCATCCGCCACCTGCCGCTGGTCGCTGGATCTGCGCCTCCACTGGCGCGGCCACGCCATCGCGTACAGCTTTACCTCGGCGACCCTCTTTCCTGCCGTTAGCGCCTGGCGCACCCTCGCCACCCCGGCGATTTCGCCCCTGAGCCTTGATGCGCTGCTCGACCTGGCTGGCGCGCCGCGCCGCGAACTGCCCTGGGATCATCACACCCTCGCCTCAGCGCCTGATGAGATGCGGAGTCTCACCGAACCGTTCCCTGTACCCCTGAGCCAGTACGCCCGTGCCAACCGCGATGCTGCGCTGGTTGGCTACGCCGTGGCTGAACTCCGCGCTCCGACCGCCCTTGAGGCGCGCGTCGCCTACCAGTCGCCCCGTCTCGTGCGGGTCTGGCTCAATGGCGTCGAGTTGATGACCGAGAGCTTCACGCCCTGCGCTGTCAACAAGGTTAATCCCCGCTGGTCGCGCACCATTCCCGCCACGCTGCGTCCTGGCGCGAACGTGCTGCTCATCGCCAGCGATCGCCCCGCAGGCGAAGAACCCTGGTTCTGGTTTCTGCACGTCGCCATCGTCGGACCCGATGGCCTGCCCGCGCCGGAGGTGGCGGTTGTAACCCCTCATCTTCCCTGAACGGGGCGCTTCGTAGCGGGCTGTAGCGCAATCCTCCGGGTTGCGACGGGCAACCTGCTTGCTATATATCCGACGTGCTACAATACAATCACACCGTACCTGACCCGGACGTAGTTTGCGATCCCGGCGGTTGCGACGGTCCTGTGGAGGAAGGCTATGCAGCGCAGTGAACGAGGGGGCGGCTGGGTCGGCTGGCTTATCTTCTTTTTGCTGATCTTCGGTTTCCGGTTTTTGCCGCCGATCGCTAACTGGCTCACCCAGGTCACCGGTATCACAATCACGGTGCCGATGCTGATCATTGCCTTCACCGTTCTGGCCGTCGTAGTGAGCATCGGCGGTTCGCTGGTGCGCGCCGCGGGACGATCCGGCACTTCGGGCCGGTCTCGTCTCCCTTCGTCGCTGCCCCTGCCTCCCCAGCCCTCGGCCCCGCCGAAACCCGCCGCGCCACCCTGGCCCCCTACGATCCCCTCCACCAATCTCCCCCGCGCCCGCCTGCCCGGCGGGCAGGAACAACTTCCCAGACCGCCCCGTTTCGAGCCGATCATCGATCCGCGCATTTTCGCCGCGGGGATCGCCGGTCTGGTAATCCTGGGGGCGCTGACCCTGTTCTTCCTCGTACTGGCCGGCGCCCTGCCATAGGCCGCTACGAAGAGCGTCCATTGGTCATAACTCATGAACGCCTACGACGTGCTGGCCCGGTACTACGACGCCGATCTGCGCGATTTTCATGAGGATCTCCCCTTCCTCCGCGAGATGGCGCGCCGCGCCGATGGTCCGTTGCTCGAATTGATGTGCGGTACCGGGCGCCTGCTGCTTCCTCTGGCCGAGGCGGGCTTCACCATTACGGGAGTTGACAGCTCGCCGGCAATGCTGGACATCGCCCGCGCCCGTGTGCAAGAGGCCGGGCTGGACGACCGGATAACGCTTCTTCAGGGTGATGTGCGCGATGTCACTCTGCCTGCCGGCGCCTTCAGCCTGGCCTTCATCGCAGTCAATTCGTTCATGCACCTCGAAACCGTGCGCGACCAGCTAGCCTGCCTGACCAATGTCCGGAGGGCCTTGCAGCGTCATGGCATGCTGATCATTGACCTTTTTAACCCCAATCCCACAGAGATCCTCCGTGAGGATAACCGCCTGGTGCTTGAGCGCGAATACGAGCTCGACGGGCGGCACGTGCAGAAGTTCGTAGCCATTGACAGCGACATCGCTGCTCAAATCAGCCGCGTGACCCTGCTTTATGATGAAACCGACGCCGATGGCCGCGTCACCCGCCGCACGCTGCGCTTCGTCCTGCGCTGGCTCTACCGCTTCGAGGTCGAGCATCTCCTCGCCCGGACGGGATTCATGACGCGCGCAGTCTACGGCTCCTACGATCTCAACGAGTACGACAGCAATAGCCCGCGCCTGATCGTCGTGGCCTCGCCGGCTCGTTGAGGCCAACGTGCGGAAGCCAGATGACCCCACATTCACCCGGAGCGTGCGGAAGGGCGAAGCTCTCAAAATAATCCTGTGCTGTCTCTCCGTTTTGAGCGCGTAGCCTGTGCGGCATTGCTCGCACATCTTCAACCGAGGCTTCCCAATCGTTCGTGACCCCTGGGATGCAACCGCGCAAAGGCCGGCATGGCCACCACGAACTCGTTGCGCCTTCGCGCCTTTGCGTCAACCTTTCCGAGCAATGCGCTAAAGCGGCAACGGCTGCTCATAACGAGCAGCCGTGGGGGAAAAGGGAGGCGGTGTGAGTTGGTGGAGGATTGGCTGTGCTGGGCGACGACCACCGCAAATCGTGCATCCCTCATAAGCCGATGGGAGTATAAACCATCCAGATTAGAACCTGATTAATCCTCTATTAGATGTTTGTTAATTCTCCCACAAAGCCGGCTGAGAGGTCTGTGAACGGAGTTTCCTCGCAGTCTGCCCCCCTCCCAGCCTCCCCCCAACGGGAGGAGGGTTGGGGAAGGAGCGGGGTTAGCGGAAACCTTCGTTCACAGACTACTGAGCAGCGGCCGCCGGATCTCTGGTGGGGAATCCTGGCCTCCCTGGCCCCCTTGCCCCTGGAAGGGCGCGGCCGCCCGGCCTTGCTGAAGGGCAGGGTGTGGGAGGGCTCCGCCCTCCGCCCTCTCACAGAAACCTTCTCACGCCTTGACGTTCGATCAGCGCGGTAGTATCATTCAGGCGGCACATCACAACGCTGGCTTGGAACGCGGTGATGAGGACGAGTAGCCCGGCGACTGCAGTCAGGGAGGGTGCGTCGCGACTGGAAGCGCACCTCTGCACGGCCTGGTGAAAACCCCCTCGGAGCGGTCCCCTCAACGTCGAATGGCCAGTATGGGGATCCGGGAAGCGCCCGTTACAGCGCTCCACGAGGATGTCTTCCGCTGCCGTGGAAGGCATTAAAGATGGGTGGAACCACGAGGCAACCCTTCGTCCCATTGGGAAGAGGGGTTTTTTGTTGATACGCGCCGTCCTCGCCGGCGTCCCGGCGGCCAGGCGCGACCGGTAGGCGGGTTTGTGAACGTTGCCCCCTCGCAGGAGGTGTCGTTCTTTTTGTGCGGCGAAGCCGCATGAGGCATCCCTATGCGCTCATCGTATCGGCGTCCACAAGCTGCTCGCGTTGCCGGCGCCCGCCGCGGATGTCTGCGCGGCAGCGCGGCGTTGCTGTTTATCGCCGCCCTGCTCTTGCTGGTATATGCCTTTGGGCTGCGCCCTATGCTAAGCCGCGCCGTGGCCGACCGGATCGCGCCTCTCCCCGTGGCGACGGCTATGGCCGCCGATGGCGGCGGGCGCGTGGACGGTCTCCTGCCCACCGCGATCGCCGCCCTGCCGCCTGGTGAGGTGGTGTTGACCGAGGAACGCGCCAATGAGTTTCTCGCCGCCCGCCCGGACGCCCTTGCGCCCCTCGAAGCGGCGCGCCTGAGCTTTAGCGAGGGTCGCGCCAGCGCCGCTATTCGCGCCTACGGGGTAGTCAGCGTCGCCAGCGTCTCCCTCGCCGCCGAACAGGGTCGCCTTGTGGTGACCGGCGCGCGCCTGGAACCGCCGCTCGCCTATGTGCTCTCCGCCAACGAACTGGCGCGTCTGCTGGCCGAACGGCTCAATGCCGAACTGACTGCCCAGGGGCGGCGCATTGACGTAGTGCGTATCGAAGAGGGCCGCCTGATCCTGGTTACCAGTTGATTGCCGCCCACCCGCGGGCCATGCGCGCCGCGCAACGGAGGAGAACCGGAGAACCTGGTTTTCCCGGCCCCTGCCAGATGAAATAAGGAGTCTCATCATGCCCGTCAATCCCAACGACGATCCATACTATCGCCTGCGCCACTCCCTGGCCCACGTGATGGCCCAGGCCGTGCTTGAGTTGTTCCCGGAGGGCAAAATCGCCATCGGCCCGCCGATTGAGAACGGGTTCTACTACGATTTCGATCTGCCCCGCGCCCTCACGCCCGAGGATCTGGTCGAGATCGAGGCGCGCATGCGCCGGATCATCAGCGGCAACCATCCGTTCATCTACCGCGTTGTCAGCCCGGAAGAGGCCCGTGAGCTGTTTAAAGATCAGCCCTACAAACTCGAGTTGATCGAGGGTCTCATCCAGGGCGCCGATGAGTATGGCGAGCGCTCCGAGGGCAACGGCGCTCGCCCCGGCGGTACGATCATCTCAACCTACCGCCAGGACACCTTTGAGGATCTCTGCCGTGGACCCCATCTGGAGCATACCGGCCAGATTGACCCCGAGGCCTTCAAGCTGTTGAGCGTCGCCGGCGCCTACTGGCGGGGCAATGAGAAGAATCCGCAGCTCCAACGCATCTACGGCACCGCCTGGAACAATCGCGCTGAGCTTGAACAGTACCTCTGGCGCCTCGAAGAGGCCAGGAAGCGTGACCATCGCCGCCTGGGCAAGGAGCTTGACCTCTTCAGCATCTCCGACGAGGTGGGTCCCGGGCTGATCCTCTGGCATCCCAGAGGAGCCATGATCCGCGTGATCGCCGAGGATTTCTGCCGGCAGGCCCATCTCAACGCTGGCTACGAGTGGGTCTTCTCGCCCCACGTGGGCCGCGCCCACCTCTGGGAGACGTCCGGCCATCTCGATTTTTACAAGGAGAACATGTATGCTCCGATGGATGTTGAAGGTGACACGTACTACGTTAAGCCGATGAATTGTCCTTTTCACATTCAGATCTATAAGTCTCATTTGCGCTCGTACCGCGATTTGCCGCGGCGCTACGCTGAGTATGGCACGGTCTATCGCTTCGAGAAGAGCGGCGTGCTCCACGGCCTGACCCGTGTGCGCGGCTTCACCCAGGACGACGCGCACATCTTCTGCCGGCCCGATCAGGTAGAGGAGGAGATCGGCCGGGCCCTCGATTTTTCGCTCTACATCCTGCGTTCATTTGGCCTGAGCGAGTTCACCGCCTACCTCTCGACCCGCCCCGAGAAGTACGTCGGGCGGCCCGAAGACTGGGAGCGGGCCACCGCTGCCCTTGAGCGGGCCATCGAGGCCCATGCGCTGCCCTACAAGCGCGATGAGGGTGGCGGCGCCTTCTATGGCCCCAAGATTGACCTGAAGGTCAACGACGCCCTGGGCCGCGAATGGCAGTTGAGCACCATCCAGTTCGACTTCAATCTGCCCGAACGCTTCGATCTGGAGTATATTGGCGAGGATGGCCAGCCCCATCGCCCCTACATGGTTCACCGTGCGCTTATGGGAAGTATGGAACGCTTCCTGGGCGTGCTCATCGAGCATTTCGCCGGGGCTTTTCCCCTCTGGCTCGCTCCCGTGCAGGTCAGCATCATTCCCATTACCGATAAGCAGATGGAGTATGCCTCCCAGGTGCGCCAGCGCCTGACCGATGCGGGCCTGCGCGTCGAACTCGATGACAGCCGCGACCGCATGCAGGGCAAGATCCGCCGGGCGCAGTTGCAGAAGGTGCCGTATATGCTTATAATCGGCGCCAGGGAACAGGAGACCGGGTCTGTGGCTGTGCGCACCCGCGCGGGCGAAGATCTGGGCGCAATGCCGCTGGCGGCATTCGTTGAGCGCGCGCTGGAGGAGGTTCGCACTCGGGCCGCCTGAGCGGCTGCGGAGCAACGATCAAGGTGGGCGCCTGGTAGAATCTGCTTTCACTTCGGTTCACTTGCAGGAGCGTCAGGTATGGCACTGGAGTCCGACACGCTCGCCGATATCGCCCGTCGCTTTAGCGAGACCATTCGCGCCGAGCGCCAGAGCACCCTCGAGGCCCTGGCTGCCGAACGTCAGGCCGTTCTGGAGATCATCAAGGCGCTGCGGCAGGAAACCGCACGCCGGCGCAGGGCGGCCTCCGGACGGTTCGTCTTCGGCATGCTGCTCGGCGCGACTGCCGGCGCCCTGACGGTCTATGTCGCCAACCAGCGCGCCAGCGAGGAGACGCGCCTCGGCCTCACCGCCCAGGCCTCCGCCGCTCGCGGGTCGCTTGCCGAGCGCTTCAAACAGGCCCTTGAGGCGGGCCGCCGCGCCGCGCAGAGCCGTGAGGAGGAGCTCTGGGAGCGATATCGCCGCCAGGTGTCCGAGGCGCTCCAGCCTCCCCCCCCGAAGCCTGAAGAGCCGCTTTTCTAGCCCGCCCCGGTCGTCTGGAGGAAGGTGGGGAGCCCCGGGTGGCCCACGCTCCCGCCTGCCGGGAGGGTCAGGGCGGGCATAGCCCTCCTTGACGGATGCCCCTGGCATTCGAATATCTGCTTGATCGTTTGTATCGCTACATCCCCGCCCACCTCCCAACCTCCCCCCAACGGGGGGAGGAGCCGGACCCCCTCCCCCAGCGGGCGAGGGTTGGGAAGGGGGAGGAGTTGCCAAAAAACTTGGTTCACAGAGTACTTAATCCTGAAAGCTCTCAATGATGGATGCCGAGATCATCGCTATTGGCTCCGAGTTGCTCCTTGGCGCCACGATTGACACCAATAGCGCCTACCTGGCCCGTGAACTGGCCGCTGCCGGCGTCAATCTCTATCGCAAGACGGTGGTGGGCGATAATGCCGATCGTATCGCCCAGTGCATCCGCGAGGCCCTTGGCCGCGCCGATCTGGTGATCTGCTCTGGCGGTCTTGGCCCCACGCCCGACGATGTGACCCGCGAGGCGGTCGCCCTGGCCCTCGGCCGCCCGCTGGAGTTTCGCCAGGAGTTGCTCGACCAGATCCAGGCCCGCTTCAGCGCCATGGGCCGCACCATGAGCGAGAGCAATCGCCGCCAGGCCTATGTGCCCGCCGGCGCCCGTCCTATCCCCAATCCCCGCGGCACCGCGCCCGCCTTCATCGTTGAAGACGCCCGTGGCACGGTGATCGTGCTTCCCGGCGTGCCTTACGAACTGCGCTACCTGTTTGAACACGCCGTGTTGCCCTATCTGCGCGAGGAGCGCGGCGTCACCGATGTGATCCTGGTCAAAACGCTCCACGCTGCTGGCCTCGGCGAAAGCGTGATCGGCGAACTCCTGGCCGACCTGATGCAGCAGGCCAACCCCACCCTGGGCATCTCCGCCAAACAGGCGCGTTACGAACTGCGCATCGGCGCCCGCGCCTCCAGCCGCGCCGAGGCCGAGGCGCTTATCGCCCGGGCCGAGGCGACCATTCGCGAGCGCCTGGGTCCCCACCTCACCGGCGACGAGCCGCTGGCGGAGACGGTAGTGCGCCTCCTGCGCGAGCGCAATCTCACCCTCGCGCTGTTCGAGGGCGCCGCCGAGGCGCCGATCTACCGCGCCCTGGCCCGTGTTCCCAACGCCTTGCAGCGCCTGCGCGGCCTGATCGTCCATCCGCTGGATCAGCCCGCCGATGAGTCCGCCGCTGCCGCCCTGGCCCTCGTCGGCGCCCGTGAGGCTGCCGCGCGCCAGGGCGCGACCCTGGCCCTGGGGGCGCAGGCCGCTTCCACCCCCGATCCGAGCGGCCTCACGCCCGTCTGCGTCGCCCTGGTCACCCCCGAAGGCAGCCGCGAGGTGACCCGCCGCTACGACCTCCGCCAGCCCGAGGGCTGGGAGTTCGTCGCCACCCTGGCCCTCGACCTCACCCGGCGCTACCTGTTGGGAGACGCGGCTTGAGGCCAGCGCCCGCGGCGTCCGGCATTCGCCTCGGTGCGGCCCTGGCCGTGGTGCATCGGGACCGGCGGTGGTGGCTGAAGTGCCTCGGCTACGGGGCCGCCGCCGCCACCGGTCTGGGCCTGCCCCTGGCTGCAGGCTTCGTGATGGAGAGTCTCGACAACAGCCGTCGCGGCTACCCTACGCCCCTGCCGCCCTGGAGCGACCCCTTCCTGCGCGTCCTCACCGGTCTCTTTGCCCTGCTGATCGACTTTGCCTTCTTCGTCCTGCCTCTGCTCATCGGCGGCATGCTGATGGTCGGCGTGAGCCTGGCCTTCCTCGTCGCCGGCCCGCCGGTCGCCCCGATCCTGCCCTGGCTGCTGACCGCCATCGCGCTGCTGACCGCCCTGGTCGTGTTGCTGATGTTCGTCGCCGGGGCGGCGCCGGTGGGCCGGCTGCGCTTCGCCCGCGAGGGGCGCATCGAAGAGGCGCTCGACCTGGCCACTCTGCGCGAAGCCCTGACGCCCCCGCAGCGGGGTCGCTTCCTGCGGGCGCGCCTGGCCTCTCTGCCGGCCTACCTGCCGGCCACGCTCATCGCCGGTCTTACCTGGGGCCTGGCCTCCATGCGCTTCCCCGGCCAGGCCCTCGTTTTCGCCCTGGGGGTCTGGTTGACCATGGCGGCCCTCGTTTATGCCCATCTGATCGTGGTGCAACTGTATGTGGCCGCCGAGTGAAGGATTGGCGCAGCCAATCCTTCGGCCCTACGCCAGCGCCCCGCGGATCGCCTCCACCGCCTCCGCCCGCGCCACCCGCGCCGCCTCGCCGCGCCGGGGCTTCAATTCGACCTCGCCCGTGGCGAGGAGCTTTTCGCCCACCACCAGGCGCAGCGGCAGGCCGATCAGGTCGGCGTCGTTGAACTTGACCCCGGCGCTCTCGTCGCGGTCGTCGAGCAGCGGGCGCAGCCCCGCCGCGGCCAGTTCGTCGTACAGCCGCGCCGCCTCGACCCGCGGGGCCTCCCCTTTGCCCAGGGCGATGATGTGCACATCGGCGGGGGCCACAGCGGCCGGCCAGATGATGCCGCGCTCGTCGTGGTGCTGTTCGATCACCATTTGCAGCAGCCGCTCGACGCCGATTACATACGCTCCCAGCGCCAGCGGGCGCGCTAAGCCCCGCTCATCGAGGCAGGTCGCCCCCAGGACCTGGCTGTACCCCGTGCCCACCTTGCGAATGTGGCCGATCTCCACGCCCTGCTCCAGCCGCAGGGGCGCGCCGCAGCGGGCGCAGGGGTCGCCTGCCCGCACCGCGGCGATGTCGGCCACCAGGGTGGCATGCCAGTCGCGCCCGTGGACCACGTTACGCAGATGGTAGCCCGGGCGGTTGGCCCCGGCCACCAGCGGCCCGGCCTCGACCACCGAACGGTCGGCGACGACGAAGACCCCCTTCAGGCCCACCGGCGAGGCATAGCCGGGGGTCGTGCCGGTAGCGGCGATGTGCTCGGGTTCGGCAGGGCGCAGTTCGCTCACCCCGGCGGCGGCCCGCAGGCGGGCCTCGTTCACCTCCAGATCGCCGCGAATGACCACGAAGAGCAGGCCCCGCTCGGGGGTGTCGAAGAACACCGCCTTGGCCGTCGCCGCCTCGCTGATGCCCAGGAAGGCCGCCAGGCCGGCGATGGTGGACGCCCCGGGCGTGGCTACCTCCTCCAGCGGCGGCGCCTCAGCGGGTGGCGGCGGCGTTGTCCGCGCGCATGCGGCGACCTCGATGGCAGCCCCGTAGCCGCAGGCCCTGCACACCGCGAGCGTGTCGTCGCCGAACGGCGAGAGGGCCATATACGCCCGGGCCTCGCCCTCGTCCGGCGCGCTGCCAGCGGCCTCGACGGCGACGCAGCGCACCCCGCAGCGGGCAAAGACGCGCTCAAAGGCCGCCCCGACACGTGTGAAGGCCGCATCAAGGCCGGCGGGATCGGCATCGAAGGAGCAGGCTGTCAGAAGGGTGAACTCGCGCAGGCCCAGCAGGCCGCCCCGGACGCGCGCCTCGTCGCGGTAGACCGGCTGGATGGCGTAGACCAGTGCCGGCAACTGGCGGTAGGAGCCGATCTCGCGCCGGGCCAGTTCGACGAGCGCCGCCTCGTGGGTCGGGGCGAGCGCCAGGGGCCGCTCGGCGCGATCGCGCAGCCTGAGCATCAGCGGGCCATAGACGGCGTCGTGTCCGGTCCGTTCCCAGAATGCGACCGGCAGTACCAGCGGGAGGCGCGCCTCCTGGCCGCCTAGGCGCGTTAGTTCTTCGCGCATCAGCGCTTCAATGCGCCGCGTGGCAGCCAGGCCGAGGGGCAGCAGGGCGAAGCTGCCGGGGGCCAGCGCCCGCGCCAGTCCGGCGCGCAGCGCCAACTGGTGGCCGATCTGTTCGGCTTCCGCTGGAGGCTCGCGGAGCGTGCGACCGAGCAGTGAGGAAAGGCGCATAGTGGGTCTCCTGATATGAACATGCTCCCCGCGCGGGAGGGTCCGGGGATGGCAGTGTCGTTGTCAGCGCTGTAGATGACACATGCTCCCCGCGCGGGAGGGTCCGGGAGGGCGCAGCCCTCCCGGAAACGTTCTCTCACCCCTCGGTGATTGCAAACAGCAGCCCGGCCTCGCAGGCCACGTCTCCCTCGACCATGGCGCGGCCCCGGGCCTTGCCCACCCCGCGCCGGAACTTCTCGACGCTGACTTCCAGCCGCAGCACATCCCCGGGGCGCACTACCCGCCGGAAGCGGCACTCGTCAATCCCGGCGAAGACCGCCAGCTTCCCCCGGTGCTCGGGCAGGCTCATGGCGGCGACGGCCCCCGTCTGGGCCAGGGCCTCGACAATCAGCACCCCGGGCATGATCGGGTTGCCGGGGAAGTGGCCGGCGAAGTGCGGCTCATTGGCGCTGACCAGCTTCTCGGCCACCGCCCGCGCCCCCGGCTCAAGCTCCAGAACGCGGTCAATCAGCAAGAAGGGATAGCGATGCGGGATGATCGCCATGATCTCCTGGGTGGATAGCATCGGGTAGTCCTCTCGTACCATTTCGGATTTTGGATTTTGGATTGGAAGCGGCATCGGGACACTGTAGACAGCAATCCAAAATCCAAAAATCGCATCAGGCCATAGGGTACCATAAAAACGCCGGGCAACCCGCTCGCCCCGCGCCACCTGACGTCCGGCAGTCAGAACGGCTTGTTCAGGTTACCACAGAGAGCGCGGATGGGCGCGGAGGGCTTGAAACGGCCCCTCCTCCGCGCCCTCTGCGGTGATCCTGCTGCGCCCCTTTGACGCTCACGCATCTCTGCTGCTATAATCCCGCCCATCACTGCTATACAGTCGCCGCGCGCGACCCCGCCTCGCCTGGACGTCGCCGCCGATTATTCCCACGTGGAAGGTGAGCAGTCTGTAAACAAAGTTTTTCCCTGAATCCCCAACCCCCTCCCCAACCCTCCCTCGCTGGGGGAGGGCGCCCACCGCCTCCCCCAACGGGGGGAGACCGGGAGGGGGGCGGAAAGGCCGGGAAACTTAACTTTACAGACCAGTGAGCCTTCCACGCGCTGCTCGTGATCGCTCCCGCATTCTCATGAGCATCCGAGGAGGTGATGCCTATCGCCGGTCCCCCGTTCCCTGGCGGAGCCTTGCATTGCGGTTTCAGTTGATTCGGTCGGGGCAGCGGCGCGACCTCCGGCTCGTCCGGCCGGGTTCCATCGCCACCGCCCTCAATCGGCAATCCACAATCCGCAATCTAAACGAAGGTGCTTCCTATGCAAACAGACACCCCTGTGCGACGACGGGCGCTTGTCGTCGCCATGCTCCTGGCCCTGCTCGTCCCGGTGATCGCCGCCTGCGGCGGCGCCCCGGCCACCCAGGCCCCCACCACTGCGCCCGCGCCCACCGCGGCGCCCACTGCCGCGCCCGCGGCCACCACCGCGCCCGCGGCGACCGCCGCGCCCACCGAACCCGCCGCCGAGAGCCAGGCGGTCTACACCACCGAGAACGGCCTGATGACCGTTGCTGCCGTCGAGTGCGGCGGCGATTACACCGGCCTGCTCAAGGAGATCGCCGCGGTGGACCCGCTGACGGTCCGCTTTACCTTCTGCGTGCCCGATCCGGCCTTCCGCGCCAAGGCCGCCTTTACCCCCTTCTCCATCCTGCCCAGCGAGTACCTCGAGTCCACCGGCGGGACCGGCGAGCTGATCGAGCGGCCCATCGGCACCGGCCCCTACCAGGTCGAGAGCTGGACCCGCGGCGATAATATCACCCTCAAGCGTTTCGACGACTACTGGGGCGATCCGGCGAAGACCGAGACGCTGATCTTCCGCTGGAGCGCCGAGGCCGCCCAGCGCCTGCTGGAGTTGCAGTCGGGCACTGTGGACGGCATTGACAACATCGCCCCCGACGCCTTCGAGGTGGTCGCCGCCGACCCGAACCTGCAACTGATCGAGCGCGAGGCCCTCAACGTCTTCTACGTCGGCATGAACAATACCTCCCCGCCGTTCGACAACGAGAAGGTGCGCCAGGCTATCGCCATGGGCATTGACCGCCAGCGCATCGTTGACAACTTCTACCCGCCCGGCTCCGAGGTGGCGAGCCACTTCACGCCCTGCGCCATCCCCAATGCCTGCGTCGGCGAGGAGTGGTACAAGTACGACCCGGAGTTGGCCAAGAAACTGCTCGCCGAAGCCGGCTTCCCCAACGGCTTCGAGACCGTGCTGGAGTACCGCGACGTGGTGCGCGGCTACCTGCCCGAGCCGGGGCGCGTGGCCGAGGACATCCAGGCCCAGCTTGCCGAGATCGGCATCAAGGTGACGATCAACGTGATTGAGTCGGGCACCTTCCTCGACAAGGCCGACGCCGGCGAGTTGAAGGGCCTGCACCTGCTGGGCTGGGGCGCCGACTACCCCGATATGACCAACTTCCTCGACTTCCACTTCGGCGCCGGGGCCTCGAAGCAGTTCGGCGACAAGTTCCCCGACCTGGTCGAGGCGCTGAAGCAGGGCGCCTCGCGGGCCGACGACGCCGAGCGCGAGCCGTTCTACGTCGAGGCCAACAACCTGATCAAGAAGTATGTGCCGATGGTGCCCATCGCCCACGGCGGCTCGGGCGTGGCCTACAAGGCTGACGTTAAGGGCGCTCATGCCAGTCCTCTGGGCAACGAGTACTTCGCCGTGATGGACCCCGGCGGGCGTGACACCTTTGTCTGGATGCAGAACGCCGAGCCGGCCGGCATCTACTGCGCCGACGAGACCGACGGCGAGGCCCTGCGCGTCTGCGAGCAGGTGACCGAGGCGCTGCTCTCCTACGAGATCGGCGGCACCGAGGTGGTGCCCGGCCTGGCCGAGGAATGCACCCCCAACGCCGACCTGACCGTGTGGACATGCAAGCTCCGCTCGGGCGTGAAGTTCCACGACGGCTCCGAACTCGACGCCAACGACGTCGTCATGTCCTGGGCCGTGCAGTGGGACGCCGCCAACCCGCTCCACAAGGGCCGCGACGGCAGTTACACCTACTTCTCGGCGCTCTGGGGCGGCTTCCTGAACGCCCCGGCGGAGTAAGGAGGTTGGGGAAACCATGTTTCCCCGGGCCCCTTCTTGCCAGGTGCGAGGGCACGGCCCCCTCCCAGCCTCCCCCCGTTGGAGCGAGGCGCCGGACACCCTCCCCCAGCGGGGGAGGGTTGGGGAGGGGGCCGGACGCCACGAATGGCGCAAAGACTCAAAGCGTTGCAATCAGCGCCGCCAGTTCCTTGTGCCTTTGCGTTAAACGCTGCGACAAACGCGCTAACCTCGAAATTAAGACCATGCTCCGCTACACCCTTCGCCGTCTGATCGTGGCCGTGCCCGTGCTCTTCGGCGTGCTGCTGGTCACCTTCGTGCTGGTGCGCCTGATCCCCGGCGACCCCTGCACCGCCCAGCTCGGCGAGAAGGCCACCGAGGCCATCTGCGCCCGCTTCAATGCCGAGAAGGGCCTCGACAAGCCCATCCCGGTGCAGTTCGGCATCTACATCCGCGACGTGTTGCAGGGCGACCTGGGGACCTCCATCCGCTTCAACCGCCCCGTCACCCAGTTGATCGCCGAGCGCCTGCCGGTTACCCTGGAGCTGGGCTTCTTCGCCCTGCTGCTGGCCTGCATCGTGGGGGTGCCGCTGGGCATCATCGCCGCGCTGCGCCGCAACTCGGCGATTGACGTGGCGACCATGGTCATCTCCAACATCGGCGTCTCCATGCCCGTGTTCTGGCTGGGGCTGATGCTGGCCTACATCTTCGCCCTGCTGCTCAAGGACACCCCCTTCCAGTTGCCGCCCTCGGGACGCCTGACCGCTGGCGTCACCAGCGTGCCCTTCTACGTCGTCTGGGGGTGGGAGGTTGATCTCAAATCGGGCTTCGGGCAGGTGTTGCAGTTCCTCGCCAACATGTACCTCTTCAACAGCCTGATCACCTTCCAGTGGGAGGTCTTCCGCGACGCCCTGCGCCACCTGATCCTGCCGGCCATGGCCCTCGGCACCATCCCCATGGCCATCATCGCCCGCATGACCCGCTCCTCGATGCTCGAGGTCCTCGGCCGCGACTACGTGCGCACTGCCCGCGCCAAGGGCCTGGCCGACGTGGTGGTCACCATCCGCCACGCCCTGCGCAATGCTCTCCTGCCGGTGGTGACGATCATCGGCCTGCAACTGGGCACGATCTTCAGCGGCGCCGTGCTGACCGAGACGATCTTCAACCTCGCCGGGGTGGGCCGCATCCTCTACGATGCCATCTCCACCCGCGATTACCCGATTATTCAGGGCTTTACCCTGGCGATTGCGTTCAGCTATGTGATGATCAATTTGCTGGTGGATCTGTCCTATGGGTTTCTCGATCCGCGGATCAGATACTAGCAGAGGTTTCGCAGGAGCGCAGCCCTCCTATCCCTTGCCCAGGGGAGGGTCCGGGAGGGCTGCGCCCTCCCGGAAATGATCCTTATTACAGTCCCGGGGTCAGGGGCGCAACCCCTTGCGCCCCTGACCGCACCACAGCCTATGAGCAGCACGTCAACCACCACCACAGCGGTGACCCTGGTCACCCCCATGCGCCCCGCCGAAGGTCCCTGGCGCCGAGCATGGCGCCAGTTCATCCGCCAGCGTTCGGCGATCATCGGCATGGCCATCATTGGCGTGCTCGTCTTCACCGCCATCTTCGCCCCCTGGATCGCCCCCTTTGACCCCACCGAGGTCCTGCTGGGCAAGCAAGAGGGCATTCAGAAACGCTCCGGGCCGTGCATCCACCTCTTCGGCTGCCCGCCCGACCAGCCCCAGCACATCATGGGGGTGGACGGGAACTTCCGCGACCTCTTCAGCCGCGTGATCTACGGCGCGCGGCTGTCGCTGTTCATCGGCTTCGTCACCGTGTCAATCTCGGTGGCCGTCGGCGTGCTCCTGGGGGCCGTGGCGGGCTTCGTCGGCGGCTGGGTAGACAATGTGATCATGCGCGTCCTCGACGTGGTGCTGGCCTTTCCCTTCTTGCTGCTGGCCATCGCCATCGTGAGCGTGCTCGGTCCCGGCCTGCTCAACGCCATGCTGGGCATCGCCATCGTCTCCATCCCCGCCTACGCGCGGGTGATCCGCGCCAGCGTGCTCTCGGCGCGCGAAGAGGAGTACGTGCTGGCGGCCCGTACCATCGGCCTGGGGCCGCTGGCCATCCTCTTCGGGCACATTCTGCCCAACGCCATCTCGCCGCTGATCGTGCAGGCCACCCTGGGCATCGGCACGGCGATCATCGAGGTCGCGGCGCTCTCCTTCCTCGGCCTGGGCGCGCAGCCCCCCACCCCCGAGTGGGGCTCCATGCTCAGCGCCGAGCGCAACCAGGTCTTCACCGCCCCGCACCTGGTCTTCTTCCCCGGCCTGGCGATCATGCTCACCGTCCTGGGCTTCAACCTCCTCGGCGACGGCCTCCGCGACGCCCTTGACCCGCGGTTGAAGGTGTGAGGTGGATGGGGAAACCAGGTTTCCCCAGGCCCCTGCCCCTATCCAATACGCGAAACGCACGCCAGGGTTGTTCCGGGGCGCCGAGCCCGCTTCCGGCCCGTGTCGTCCTGCCCCCTCCCTGACCCTCCCCTGCTGGGGAAGGGAACCGCGCTCCTCCCCCCAGCGGGGGGAGGCTGGGAGGGGGGCAAAAGACATCCATAGCGCCATGCCGCATCGCCACGCCTTATTGCGACGCCAATACACCAATCCAAAATCCAAAATCCAAAATCCAAAATCCAAAATGCTATTACCCCCCTTGCCATCCCCCCGCGCAAGCGGTATAACTGCTCCAGAATCGCCATTCGCGTCCAGGAGCCTGCCGTGTCGGCCCATCCCGACGATCTCGCCGCCCTGATCCGTCGCCTGCGCGACCTGTGTACCGAGTTCGATGCGGCCACCGCCCGCGCCGCGTTTGAAAAGAGGGCCGCTGAACTCGGCCTGTCCTCTGACCAGCGCGCCCGTGTTGAGGCCCTGGTCTTCTTCGGCGAGGGGAACCAGTTTGGTGATGTGTCGATCGGCGACATTGCCGGGCGCGATGTGCTGAAGGGCCACATCGCCGTCGGCGTTAACCTGGGCACGATCATCTACGGGCGCACGCCGGAGGAGGACGAGCGGCGCCGCCTGGTCTGGTATCTGGAAGGGCTGGCCGCGAAGCTGGTCCACCTGCCCCTGCGCGGCCTCGACGAGCGCCTCAGTCGCGGCCAGAGCCTCGAGTTGCCCCGCGTCTATGTCGCCCTGGCCACCACCCATCGTGTCGAGGTCGCCCGCGGCCCGGCCAGCCAACTGCGCGCCTATTTCCAGAACGATGACCCGCGGCGGCCCCTCAAGCGGGAGTTTGACCCCGACCACGCCCTGCCCGATGCGGCCCTCTACCGGCGCGACGCCGGAAGCGCCGATGCGATCGTCCTCGAGCGCGCCTTGACTGCGGTCGAGGCCCTGCGGCGCCATAGGCGCCTGATCCTCCTCGGCGCCCCCGGCAGCGGCAAGTCCACCTTCCTGCGCTACCTCGCCTGGGCGCTGGCCCGGCGAGAACTGGACCCGGAGCGGGCGCCCCCGCTCGCCGGCGGAGACGATCGCGCGCTGCTGCCGATCCTCGTGCCGCTGCGCGCGCTGGCTGGCCGCATCGCCCGCGATGGCAACAGCAATACGACCGTCTACGCCGCCCTCCGCGACGAGTTGCACGCCTGCTGCACCCACCAGGTGGACGATGCCCTCAGCGCCGCTCTCTCGCGCGGGGCGGCGCTGCTGCTCTTCGATGGCCTCGATGAGACGCCGCTGGCCGGCGCCCCCGGCGTCGCCGATCGCCTGACAACGCTCCAGGCGGTGCGCGCCATCACCCGGCGCTACCCCGCCTGCCCGGCGGTGGTCACCTGCCGCGTGCGGGCGTTCACCAAAGAGGTGCACGCCGAACTGAACTGGCCGGTCGAGACCCTGGCCCCCTTCACCCTGGGCCAGATGCGCCACTTCGTGCCGGCCTGGCACCGCGAACTGGTCGCCAGGGGCCAGATCGACCAGGCCCAGGCCGAAGGGCTCAGCGCCCGGCTCATCGCCGCCATCGAGGACCCGGCCCGCCCCCGGTTGCGCCAGATGGCCGAGACGCCTCTGCTGCTGACGATGATGGCCCTGGTGATCTACAACCGGGGTGAGCTGCCCCGTGACCGGCCCCAGCTCTACGAGCGCATCCTCGACCTGCTGCTCGGCCAGTGGGACCTGGTGCGCGACGGCCAGAGCCTGGGCCAGGCGATCGGCAAGCCGGAGTGGGATAGCAGCTACATTCGCCCGCTCCTCGACCGGCTCTCCTACCAGGCCCATGCGCGCGCCACCTCGGCTGACGGGCGCGGGCGCCTGGCGCGCGGCGACGTCTACACGGCGCTGATCGACTTCTTCCAGCAAGCCCGGGTCAGCGGGCCGGGCGACGCCGCCCTGAACTGCCTGGACTACTTCGAGCAGCGCAGCGGCTTGCTGGTGGCCGATGAGCGCGACTCGTTCGTCTTCGCCCACCTGACATTGCAGGAACACTGCGCCGGGCGCGAGATTGCGCTGAATACCGACGACCCGGTGGCGCTCATCATGCGCCACCGCGACGACGATCGCTGGCGCGAGCCGATCTTCCTGGGGGCCGGGCTGGCCGCGCCGCTGGTGCTCGACCGGCTGCTGGGCGACCTGATCGAGCGCGAGGAGGGCGGGGCGCCGAAGCCAGCGGCCCGCTGGTACCGTGACCTCATCCTGGCCGCCGAGCTTGGCGCGGATCGCGACTGGACCTACCTGCGCACCCGGCCGCAGATCCGGGTGGACCGCTGGCAGCGCGAGCTCAAACAGGGCCTCGCCACCCTGCTGGCCGACCGCGACCAGCCGCTCCCCCTCGCCGAGCGGCTGCGCGCCGGCGAACTCCTCGGCGACCTGGGCGACCCGCGCTTCCCCGTAACGATGGAACAATGGCGCGCGGAACTGGCCCGGCGCACCGCGACCTTCGGCCAGCCCGCCGGCTACTGGTGCTACCTGCCCGCGGGGACCTACCGCATCGGCGGGTGGGACGATGACGCAGCGGCGGACGTGCCGCTGGCCGCCTTCTGGATCGCTCGCTACCCCATCACCGTGGCCCAGTACAAACCGTTCGTGGCGGTGGGCTACGGCCCCGAGGCTGAACGCTGGTGGACGCCGGAGGGCTGGGAGTGGAAACGGTCGCTGCAGCGCACCGAACCCTGGTCGTGGGGGGAGTCAGGGTATAATGCCCCCAACCAGCCGGTGATCGGGGTGACCTGGTACGAGGCCGCGGCCTTCTGCGCCTGGCTGAGCGAGCAGCTCGGGGACGCCCTGCCGGCGGGCTACGAGGTGCGCCTGCCCACCGAGGCCGAATGGGAGGCCGCGGCGGCATGGGACGGGCAGGGCGGGCGCCGCCCCTACCCCTGGGGCGCGGCGGAGCCGACCCCGGAGCTGGCAATCTACGACGCCAGCGGCCTGGGCCGGCCCGCGCCGGTGGGTTGCTGCCCGGCGGGGGCGGCGGCCTGCGGGGCGCTGGACCTGGCCGGCAACGTGTGGGAGTGGACCGCGAGCAGCTCTGCGGGCTACCCGGCAGGGAGTGGGATGTTGGTGAAAGACTTTACACCTGGCGATTACGATGCGCCGCTGCGAGGCGGGTCGTGGCGGACTAATAGTACAACTGTTCGCTGCAATGCACGGTCCAGGAGTCGTCCTGACAACGCCTACCTCAGCTGGGGTTTGCGGGTGTGTGCGGCCCCTTGCTCGCACAGCAGTTCCGCCCCCCTCCCAGCCTCCCCCCGTTGGGGGGAGGCGCCGGACTCCCTCCCCCAGCGGGGGAGGGTTGGGGAGGGGGCGGAGTTATCGAAAAACTCTCAGAGTAGTTAGCGCATTCAGGTGCCGAACCTCCCACCCTACCCCGCTGCGAACACCTCGTCCACGCTCACGCTGAAGCCGGCGAGGAGTCGCGACGTTGCCTGCGCACCCCGGCGGAAGACGCCGTGCTCCACGTAGGTCCCCTCCTCCAGGACCAGCACCGTCACCGTCTCATCCAGCGGGTTGACGATCCAGTATTCAGGGATGCCCGCCTCGGCGTAGTCGGCGACCTTCTCCACCGTATCCCGCTCAGGGTCATCGGCGCTGACGATCTCCGCCACCAGATCCGCCCCGAGCCAGTAGCGGTTCTGCGCCCGCGGATCGTCCGCCCGTCGCAGCGCCAGCAAATCCGGCTCCCGAAACTTCTCGGGACGGATCTGGAGACGCAGGGCCGCGAACAGCACGATGCCCCCGAGCGGTTGGAGAAAGGCGAAGAAGGCGCGATACAGGAACCCGAGGATGAGCTGGTGCTGCTGGGTTGGCATTGGCAGGACCTCAATGCGGCCATCGGTGAACTCCACCAGGTGCCGGGTGTGATCGGTCAACCGCAGGTACTGTTCAGCCGTCCAGTGCCCCTGCAGCGGCGCCAGAGAAATCGAGACCCCATCGCTCTCGCGCACAAGGTGCATAGGCGCGTCTCGCAGATCGGTTGGCATGCCTGTTCCTCCGGTCCGGTGCGATTGCGGATTGTTGATCTGGCGCAGCGCAAATCTAAAATCCAAAATCTAAAATCCAAAATCGTACAAACGGGTTGCCTGAAAATGTGCCAGGCAACCTTCCCGCGAATCAGTATACCTACATCGAACATTCGTTACAACAACCCTGGATAAACACGAACGCATGTGTGTGGTAACTGGTTCGCCCGGCGTCCACGCAAACGTGACCCTGCCGGCGACGGTTTCACCCCCCGCCCCCCATCATCGCGCGCCCGCCTGGGGGCGACGTGGGGCCGGCCACCGCCCATAACCGCGTGCCCATCCCATTGGCGACGTAGAGACGTTCCGCCGGGCCGTCTCTACGGTTCGCCCCGGGGCCGCATGGCCGCCGGACGGGTGGGCGGATGGCCGCCGGGCCGTTCCGCGTATCGCCGCCGGGCCGTCATTCCACCGAACGGATGGGCCGTTTCGCTGCCGGGGGGCGCGGCCGTCCGCGCCTGGCGCGCACGCCGCCGCCCGGAACCGCGTGGCGGCCCCGCGCCGCCACGACGGTGTGCAATGACCGTATCCTCCCCTTGCCTGAAGCGGTACATACGGTGTGGTCCCGCGTACAGGAAGATGGAGGATTTCCCATGTCGTCTCGATGCGCCCGCTGGTTGCCGCGCCTGCGTCGCCGGGCATCGTTCCTCGCCGCGTGCGGCGCCTGCGCCGCGCTGCTTGTCGCCTGCGCCCCCGCTCCGCCGCCCGCCGGCGCCCCGGAGGGCGCCACCGCGCAGGTCGCCGCATCGCCCGACCCCGCCGCTTTGCCCGAACGCCCCACAGCTCCTGTGCCTGACGCCCCGCCGTCGCCTGCCGGCGCCCCGGAGGGCGCCGCCGTGCCCGCCCCCGCTGCTTTGCCCGTCCCCCCGGCTGCCGCCCCCGCCGCCGGGGATGCGCCGGTCGCCGCGGCGACCGACCCCGAAGCCGAAGAGGTCCATCACCGCTGGGTGCTGGCCATGCTCTCTGGCAACGAAACGGAGGCCCTGGCCATTGCGGCTGAGCCTGATCCCGAACGCCGCGCCGAGCACGTTCGCAAGCAACTGGAGGTGACAGCGACCTGGCTGAAGTTCGGCAGCCTGGTCAGCCTTGTCGGGCCGTATCTGGGTCGCTTCGAGGCCCTTGGGGTGGTTCCCGGCGCCGATGAGCAGGAACGCATTGGCCTGAGCAAGGTCCTGTTCGCCCGCGGCAGTTCCTGTTTCGCCACGCGCCTCGTGCGCGTCCCCGGGGCCTGGCGCGTCGTCGAGTGGGAGCCTGGCGTGAAGGTCTGCGACGAATATATTGACCAGCACTTGCCTGGCCCCCTTCCCGCCGAGGCAGCCCTCGCCGAGGCCGACGACACCCTCGCCGAGTGGGTCGCGGCGATGTTCGGCGGCGACTCTGCTCGTGCCGAAACCTTCCTGATCGCTGATGATGCCGAACGGCGCCAGAGCATGTTCCGAACCCTGGCGTTCTTGACCGATTATGTGGTCAAGGCCAACGAGTCGTCGTATGGCGCCTTCCAGCGCTACGAACTGATCCCCACCTTCGACGAGAGCCTGCGCTATCGAGTGGGCTACGCCCGCGTCGTCTACGAGCGCGGCCAGGCCTGTTTCCGCGCCGATCTGCACTATCTTCACGGGCGCTGGCATATAAAGCAGTGGGATAACGTTATTGCCCAGGCCTGCGAGTAGCAAATCCTAGAGAGAGTGGGCGAGGAGGGCGGAACGCTGCAAACGGCAACGCATGTGATGAACCTGCGTTCAGGCGAAACATGTCTCGCCGCTGCTCCCGGCGCTAGCCCTACTCCACCACCAGGCGGTACAGCCCCCCGCCGCCATGGTCGGTCAGGTAGAGCTCCCCGGCGTCGTCCTCCCCGAAGGAACTGGCGCGAATATTCAGAACTCCCAGCAGCGCGCCGCCCCATCCGCCGCCGGCAGCGCGCAACCCCCACAGGTTGCCGCTGCAATAATCGGCGTACAGGTATACCCCTGTGAGTTGCCGAAAGGCTGCGCCGCGATAAACATAACCTCCGGTGATCGAACAGCCCCCGCCGGGCGAACCATGGCTGTAGACCGCAATGGGCAATTCCAGGCCGCTCTGATCGCACCTCTCGGCGCGAAAGCATTCCCTGCCCTCCATAATCCTCCAGCCATAGTTCTCGCCGCCGCGGCTGCCGGCGGGCTGAAAGTGGACCTCTTCCCAGGCGTTCTGGCCCACATCGGCGATGAACAGGTCGCCCGTGGCGCGATCGAAGGAGAAGCGCCATGGATTCCGCAGCCCATAGGCCCAGATCTCTGGACGGGCGCCAGCGCGGTTAAGCATGGGGTTGTCGGGAGGAATAGCGTAGGGCGCGGCCCCATCCACATCTATACGCAGCAGTTTCCCGAGCAGCGTATCAAGGCGCTGCCCGTTGTTCCAGGGGTCGCCAGCGGCCCCGCCGTCGCCGGTTCCGATGTAGAGGTAACCATCAGGGCCAAACTTCAACAGGCCCCCGTTATGGTTAGCCGCGGGTTGTTCGATCCTCAGCAGCACGGCGGCGCTGGACGGATCGGCGCGGTCGGGGTCGTCCCGGCTGACGCGGTAGCGCGCTACGACGGTATGACCGTTGCGGTTGGTGTAGTTAACGAAAAAGAACCCGTTTTCGGCGAAACGGGGATGGAAGGCGATGCTGAGCAAGCCCTGCTCATTGGCTCGCGAACCGACCAGCCCTTCGATGTCGAGAAAGGGCCGGGGCAACAACCGCCCATCACGCACAATGCGCACCCGCCCGACCTGTTCAACCACGAAGAGCCGCCCGCTGCCGTCACCCGCGCCGGTCACGTGGGTGGGCCGGCGCAGACCCTGGACGACCGGCGCCAGGCGCGGGGAGAGTCGTTCGACATCCCCGGCGGGCGCGGCGGAGGTGGCGCGAGCCGCGGGCGCGGCGGGGGTCGCCGGGGGGCGGGCCAGGGTAGATGTGGGAACCGGCGCGGCCCCGAAAGCCGCCCCGCAGCCCGCCAGAAGTCCAATAACGAGCAAGGCGATAACAAGCCGTCCCGGCATGAGGGTGAGGTATCCTTTCCAGATGATCGGTCCCTGGAGTCAGGATACCATAGCGCCAGGTGGGGCAAAAGGATCGCCCCCTGGCGACACATTGGAGGGTGCTGCGCTACCGCTACTCGGAAGGCCGGTAGAGCGAAGTCTTGCCGACCTTCCGAGTAGCAAGCTAAAAAATCGTCTTCCGCTCGGCAAGTTTGGCGTCAATCGTCGCCTGAATGCGCTCACGGACCAGCTCGGTCAGGCCGAGAACGGTAAGGGGATCGTCAGCCTCGGAAGGGTCGTAGGTGTCGGTCGGCAGCGGCTCGCAGAAGGTGATTGACCAGCGCGTGGGCAGAGGAATAGCCCCGAAGACGCCCAGCCAGGGGAAGAAGGGCGTAATCGGGAAGTAGGGCATCCCCAGGAGCTTGGCGATCGGCTGGGCATTGGCGAGCATGGGGTAGATCTCTTCGGCGCCTACCACCGCCACGGGCACGATGGGTGCCTGGGCGCGCAGAGCCGCCTGCACGAAGCCGCCGCGGCCGAAGCGGGCCAGCTTGTAGCGATCCTTGTAGAGTTTGCCCACGCCCTTGAGACCCTCCGGGAAGACGCAGACCAGTTCATCGTTCTGCAGGAGGCGAATGGCATTTTCAGGCAACCCGGGCACCTGTCCCATCGCTGCCAGCGTCGGCGCGACGAAGGGCAGCGTGGTGAACCAGTGCAAGTGCAGGCTGCGGACGATGCGGTCGTTCTGCGCCGGATGGTCCTCGGCCACCGCCGCGGCGATCATGGCCCCGTCCCAGGGCAGCACGCCACTGTGGTTGGCGACCAGCAGCGCGCGCCCCGTGGCCGGCACATGCTCCAGCCCCTCGGCCTTGACGCGCCACCAGGTGCGATACATAAAGCGCACGAAGGGCCGCACCACCGCGATCACCTCGGGATCCATGCCAAAGGGATCGGTGCTGTACTCGCCATTGAGCCGGCGCTTGATGAAAGCGACCTGCTCGTCGATCTGATAGCGCAGCACCATGCCGATACCCTTCCAGAAATCGGGATCAAGGTAATCTTTCAGGTCAATGTTCCGCAGAATCTCATTGACCCGCTCGACCTGCTGGTCGGTCATGCGGCGCAAATTTTCGCTGATCAGCCGCAGCAGATCGTTGGCCATGTTCTGGATCTCGTTTCCTTCGCTGGCAGGGCTCTCAGGCACATTGTTACGCACTTCGACCTCGAACTCGAAGAGCGTATTGGCGGAGCCGGCGGCGCGTTCGGCGTTGGAGGCCTCGTAGAGGCTCCCGGCAGAGGGAGGGGGAGAGACTTCGACGGGCCGTTCGGACCAGAACGACGTGGACGGGGCGGCGGTTGGAGCAGCGCCTGGCGAGGGAGAGGCCTCGGTTATAGGCACATCGAACCAGCTCGGCGCGGAAGCGGAGCGCGCCGGCTCCTCGGGCGCGTCGGCGCCCTTTACGGCGGGAATGGCCCCCTCCTCGCCGGGGGCCGCTTCCATTGCGGCCGCAGGCGCCTGTTGCGCCTGACCTCCCCGCTTCGCCCGGCTCGACTTCGCGGCGCCGGCGGCCTGGGCCGCAGCATTCTTGCGGCTGCTTTTGCCGCTCGTGGCAGCAGACGACGCGGCGCGCCGGGGGCTTTGTTTCGGAGCAGCAGCCTCGAGAGGCGCAGGCACGGGCTCATCGGGGCCGGGAACGGCCTCTTGCGCAGCCTCGGGCGCGGGTGCGCCGTCGGTCACGGCGTCCTGCGCGGGTTCAGGCGCCGGCTCATCGGGACTGGGAACGGCATCCTGCGCGGCGATCTGATCCACAGGAGAGGCGACCGCCTCGGGGAGGCCCTCGGTCGCATCGCCAGGAGGCGCCTCGGTGGGGCGCCCGTTGGGGCTGGTGTCATCGCTCACAGGCTAACTCCTTCGGGCAAGGAACTCGCGCAGCGCCGCCTCGGACGCCGCGCGATCCTCAACAAGGTGGCCATTGGCGCGCAGCGTCTGGATCAGTTCGGCGGCGCTGCGTGTCGGCGCCCAGCCCAGCTCGCATTTCGCGCGCTGCGTATCCACCACACAGCTATAGCGCAGAAAGCTCGGGCCATACGGCCAGTGGCCGAGGATGCCGGTATTGCCCAGCGAGAGCGCCAGCTCCACCACCGGTTCGAGCACGGCCACGGGCTGCTGGCCGGCCAGGCGGATGGCCTGCGAGAGGCGCAGCACATCATCGGAGGCCAGGTTAAACGGGCCGGCCACGCTGGAGAGGGCGGCCCGCGCCAGGCCCTCGGCTGCGTCATCAAGCCCTAGCAACTGGATGCGCGGATCGAAGCCCGCCAGCATCCGCGGGCCAGGACCGGTCAGATACTCAACCATCGGCGACCAGCCGCCGACGAGCGGAGCCAGGCGCATGGGCACGACTTGCAGCATCGGACGCCGGGCGACGAAATCCATGGCGAATTGCTCGACCTCGGCAAAATCACGCAGGAGGCCGCTGAGGGTGGCGAGGGCGATGGGGCGTTCCTCGGTGATCATAGCAGGGTTGAGGGCGCTGGCGCCATAGACGCCGACGTGGCTGAGCAGAATGATGCGCCGGACCCCCGCGGCGGCGCAGGCGCCGAACAACTCCATCGAGCCGATCACATTCTGCTGAACCGCCTGTTCGCGATCCTCAGCCGGCCGTTGCGCGCCGGCAAAGTCGAGATGCACCACCACCTCGATCCCCTCGGCGCGCAGCAACTCGACGAACTGCTTTCCCGAAAGCTTTGCGGCGAACCATTCGGCGCGTCCGACGGGAGCGGGAGGGCGCGCGCGCCCCAGGCCGACGATGCGCGCCTCGCGATCACGGCTGATCAACTCCGCCACTCGCGCGCCGAGCAACCCATCAATCCCGTTGATGAAAACCCGGGTCATGGCCTTGCTCCTACGCAACACTGTCGCGCAGCCACTGCTCGAGACCCTCTTTGTCCATGTCGGAGTTGCTCAGCGCCCGGAACACATAGGCAAGTTCGCTGGAACTGATCTCGGGTTTTAGCGCAACCCCGTTCAATTCAAGAAACCGCAGCAGGGCCAGCAACGCCGTCGCCTCATTCGCACCTACGAACGGATGGCTCTTCACGATCAAATAGACCAGCACAGCCGCCTTGGCGCACACATCGGGATACAACTCGGCGCCAAACATCTCCTGACGCGGTGCATTCACCACGGTCAGCAACCGGTCCTGGCTCTTGATCCCAAGGAGGCCCCCATAGCGTTCCACAGCGTAGGCATGCAGGTCGAGAAGCTCTTCTCTGGTGAGGTACTTCATGTTCCGAACCATCTGCCGGGGCGGCGCTGCTCCGGCAGTCCATACGCTTACAGCCCGGCGATCTGGCGGAAGGCCTTGTCGTACTTATCGCTCACCTCTTTGGCCCAGGCGCGGAGCTGCGGGCTCATCGGGCGGCGCAGCAGCACCTCTTGATCGGTGAAGACGATTTCGACGATCTCCTCCTCTCCCAGACCTACGGCGCGCAACCACCCCTGCACCACCGGGGGCAGATTCTCACGCTCGACCGTGAACGATCGGGGCATCGGCATACTCCTTGCATCGGACTTTCCGACGACGACACGGACGCTGTCGCAGCGCCGCCGCTCCAGATAAACCGCCTTGCCTTATCCTACAACACCCCGCCACATCTCCAAAATCCAAAATCCAAAATCAGGATCACTCTTCGCGTTTCCGCATATGGGGAAAGAGGATCACTTCACGGATGTTCGGCTGGTCGGCCAGCACCATCATAATCCGATCGATCCCCATTCCCAGGCCGCCCGTCGGCGGCATGCCGTAGAGCAGGGCGTTGAGAAAATCGGCGTCCATCTGGTGGGCCTCTTCGTCTCCGGCGGCGAAGTCGCGGCCCTGTTCCAGAAAGCGTTGTTCCTGGTCGAAGGGGTCGTTCAGCTCGGTAAAGGCGTTGCCCACTTCCATCCCGGCGACGAAGGCCTCGAAGCGTTCGGTAAACGCGGGATCGTCAGGCTTGCGTTTCGCCAGCGGCGAAAGCTCCACCGGGTAGTCGAGAATAAAGGTCGGCTGCACCAGATGGGGTTGCACATACTCGCTGAACAACTCATCAACCTGTTTGCCCCAGGTCGGTTTGGGTTCGAGCTTCAGATGAGCCGCTGCAACGGCCTCGCGCAGGGCGCCGAGGGTGCTCGCCTCGCGGATGTCAATCCCGGTTCGCTCAATGATCGCCTCGGCCATGGTCATGCGCGCCCACGGGCGCGCGAAGTCAAGCTCCTGGCCTTGATAACGCACGCGCGGCGAGCCGGTGGCGGCGATCGCCATCTCGCGCAACAGTTCCTCGACCAGCAGCATCATATGGGTGTAATCGGCGTAGGCCTGGTAGCACTCCATCATGGTAAACTCGGGGTTGTGGCTCCGGTCAACGCCCTCGTTGCGAAAGTTTTTGCCGATCTCGTAAACCGCGGGGTAGCCCCCGACAATCAGGCGCTTCAGGTAGAGTTCGGTGGCGATGCGCAGGTACAGGCCCTGGCCGAGAGCGTTATGGTAGGTGGTGAACGGTCGCGCCGCGGCCCCCCCGTAGATCGGCTGGAGCACCGGGGTTTCCACTTCGAGGAAGCCCCGCGCGTCGAGCACGCGCCGCATTGCGGTGATGGCCCGCGCCCGGGCGCGAAAGGTCTCGCGCACGTCATGGTTGACGATCAGATCGAGGTAGCGCTGGCGGTGGCGCTCTTCGACATCCTGCAGGCCGGCCCATTTTTCAGGCGGGGGATTGATCGCCTTGGCCAGGAGCGCCAGTTCGCTGACGAAGAGGGAGGCTTCGCCCGTTTTGGTGCGGCGGAGCGTGCCACGGGCCTGCACGATGTCGAAGGTGTCGAGTTCGTCGCGGAAACGCTCGAACCAGACCTCGCCCAGGTCGGCCCGGCTGATCCACAGTTGCAGCGTCCCCGTGCCGTCGTCGAGATGGGCGAAGGCGATCTTGCCCATGATGCGGCGCGCGCCCAGAATGCGCCCGGCGATGGTTACCGGCGCCGCGGCGGCGGCAAGTTCGTCGAAGCGCGCCAGCACTTCGGCCACCTGGTGGGTAGGCGCGGCGCGGGGAGGATACGGATCAATGCCCGCGGCGCGCAGCCGTTCCAGTTTGGCGGCCCGCTGGGCCTGCAGATCGTTTAGCTCCATAAGCGCGTTTCGTCGAAGACAACAGGTAGCAACGCCGACGCGGCACACTCGCCTCATTATACCATCGCTTGCGCCTGTCGCCGCGCAGGTCTGGACCATCAGCCAGGCGCGGCGCATGGCCCTGGCCCTCGGCGCGGGCGCGCTGACGGCCATCGGCGGCGCCCTGCTCCTCGCCCCGAGCCCGGAGCCTGATGCGGCGACCCTGCGCTCGCTGCTGCCGCGTTCGGTGACGACCCCGATCGCCATGGGCGTGGCCGAACCGATCGACGGCGAGCCGTCGCGCACGGCGGCGCTAGTTATCCTGACGGGCATAATCGGCGCGCTCATCGCCGATGACCTGCTCAGCCTCCTGCGGGTCGAAGAGCCGGCCATTCGCGGCTTCGCCATGGGCCTGGCCGCTCACGGCATCGGCGCCGCGCGGGCCCTGCACCTCCACGCCGAGGCGGGCGCCTTCGCCACCCTGGGGATGATCCTCAACGCGGTGCTGACAGCGGCGCTCCTGCCTGTCCTGGTAAACTAACGCCAGTAACTGTTGATAGCGATAGCATCTCTATGCAGGGATTCCATCTACGGCGATCCACAATCCGCAATGGCATAGGCCCCTGAGAATAATTCCAGCGCAGACTGCGCTGCGTTGGAATTGCTCTCAGGGGCCAGAAACTTTTGACAGGTTCGTATTAGTGGTCTGTAAACATAGTTTTTCGCTCAACCCCTCCCCCTCCCAACCCTCCCCCGCTGGGGGCGGGAGAGCGGCGCCTCCCCCCGTTGGGGGAAGCCTGGGAGTGGGGCGGAAATGCAAGGAAACTTCGTTCACAGATAATCCGTTTCGCCGTCGAATGGTTGCTGACATGCGCCTGGGCAGTACAGATCACGGTCGCCCCCCGCGTTTCGGTCCACCGGCCCAGGGCGGCGGGCCATCGAAGGCGCAGTCGCGAATGTTCAGCGTCTGGTTCGGGGTCTCAATCCGGCAGGCGTCGAGGTCAATGCCGCGACGGTTGCCGGGCGGTCCCATCCAGTCAATCTTACCGGTAGCCTTCACCGGCGTGCCGGTCGGGATGCTGATCCGCTGATACCACGGCGGGCCGGCGTCTACAATAATCTGGCCGGCGCCGTCATCAAGCAGGAATTCATTCATGTCAATCGCCGTCCTGACCGTCCCGGAAAGGGTGACCACCTGGCCCAGAAAAGCGCTCGGGTTGCTCTGGATGTCGGCAATCGTCGGGTTGTTGCCCTGTGCGGCCACGGGCCAGGCGAACTCGATTGTCACAAACAGGATCAGGAACGTAATGCGCATGAGATATTCCTGAGTTCTAGATGGATTTCTGCGGCGTGTTCACCAGACAATCGTGATCGTCCTGAGGAAGGCGACCTTGCCGCATTGCGCTTGCTCGGACCGGGGTTATGCGACCAGCCGCAGCCGCCAGTAACTATACGAACGGTATGCTACTATGCTATGCCACACCAGCAGAATGTGAGATGCTGAGGAGGAAGGTATGCAACGCAAACGCTGGAGCGAACTAAGCCCGACCACGCGGCGGCTCATCCTCGTGCTGGGCAGCATCCAGGTGAGCCTGCTGGCCGCAGCGCTGGTTGACATCGTCCGCCGGCCGCAGGAGCAGATCCGCGGCAACAAGTGGCTCTGGGCCGGAGTGTCGTTTATCAGCTTCGTCGGGCCAATCGCCTATTTTCTCTTCGGCCGCGAACGGCGTACCGGCCAGGTCGCCTGAGGAGCAGGCCACACCTCCACACCTCCACAGACCGTCTGTGTGGAGGTGTGGAGAAGCCGAAACGGTAGCAAAGGCGACCCTGAACCGCTACGTCACCCGCGTGCCGCAGTTGGGGCAGAACATGGCCGTTGCCGGCATCTGGAAGCCGCAGACGCCGCACTGCTTCGTGGCGGGGGCGCCGGGAGGCGGGCCGTAATCAATCGGCGCCGACTGCCTCGGAGGCGGCGGCGGGGGCGGTTCGACGTAGACCTCCGCCTGCGCCTGCTTCAGTTCCTCTTCCTTCATGACCAGCGCCGAGCGCAACTGATCCACCGCCGCGCTCAGTTCCGCCAGGGTGGCTGACTGGATCTGGCCGGCGCGGAGCAACTCGTAGGCCCGCTGGCCCAGTTCGTTCAGCTTTGCGTCTATCTGGCGACGCAACTCATTCGCTTCGCTCTGCAGGCGCGTGGTCCGCTGGAACTTCTCGGCCTCGAACCTGGCCCGGTCAACGCTCTGGGCGATGGTGCGGCTAATCTGATCTAACAAACCCATCGGGACGCCTCCTTGGACGTGCTGATCGCGCGCGCGTCTGCGCGTGGTTGCCAATAAGACGCGCCGGTGAGCACCGGGGATGCAGCTACCGTTATTCTAGCACACCGTCCCTCCGATGCCCCGTAGTAAGTCCCACGGCAAGCAAGCACGTAAGTACTATGGACGGCTCGAAACCGGGTTCGTACCATAGCAGTGGCAGGTATGCGTCGCTCCTGTCATCCGGAACAAGCCTGCCAGTGTTTGAGGTTTTCCCCTATGGAACACTTCCCCGTTGTTGAGGCTGCCAGAGGGCTGGTCGTTTTGCTGGAACGTCACAGTGCTGCGTTTCCCCAACTCGGTGAGGAACTCGAACGACACCGGCGCCTGAGCGACACCCTGGCCGAGCAGCGCGCGCGCTGCGCGCAGGCGCTCACCGCCTGGCGCGCCGCCCTTGCCCGTCGCTGGCAGTGCGAAGTCGCCGCCCAGCGGATCTACGCCGATGCCCGGCGCAAGTTGCGACGCTACTACCACGACAGCCCCGCCCATGCTCGCGTGCTTGCCCCGACCCACGCTGATCACGCCTACACCGCCAGCGCATTGTTGCAGGAGGTGCTCCGCCTCGCCGCGACCCTGGAGGTGGTCGCGCCCCTTCCGCCTTTCGCCGCCGAACTGCGCGCCGAGCTGCGCGCCGCCGCCGATGATCTCGCCGCGGCGATTGAGCAGACCGCAGATTGGGAAGTTGAGTTGCGTCGCCAGCACACCGCGGAGCGGATGGCCGTGCAGATGGCGTTGCAGGCAAGCGAACGCAGTCGCCGCCTGCTCAGCCAGTATGTCGGTGATGAGGTTTGTTGCTGAATACGGCAATCCAAAATCCAAAATCACACTACACCGTTCCAACCGATGGAGCAAGTGAACTGAGCTGGGCGCGCAGCGCGGCGATGCGCGCCGTGTTGCCGCGCTCCTCACCGAGGGTCGCCAACTGATGCTTTTTCTGCGCCAGTTCAGCGCAGGCGCCGTAGAAGCGCCGCCACGTTTTGCCGCGCATCCGCGCCCGCGCCTGCCGGCGGATCGAGATCGCCGTGCGGTAGTGCGCCTCGCTGATGATGCCCAGGTCCACCTCCTCGCGCAGGTAGACGCGCATCCAGCGCCGTTCGCGCAGGATTTCCCCGATCACGATCCCAAATACCACCAGCCAGCTTACCCAGTCCACCATCAGGGTGGCGACCAGGCCGCCCAGACTGCCCGCCAGAACGGTGGCCATGGCGTTGTGCAGGGCGTGGAGGAACACGGCGATGGCCCATCCCAGCAACGGGGCGATGACCCTGATGGGCCAGCGGGGACTCAGGCGCGCCACGGCCAGGCCGATGCCGATGAAAGCGGTGTAGACGGCGTGGCCCCATCCGCCGAGGATGACCCGCAGGACAAACAGCGCGATCATGCCCGGATAGCCGTCCTGGACATATCCCCCCAGGTAGAGGTAGAGCACGTTCTCGGTGGCGGCAAAGCCCAGGGCGGTGATCGCGCCGTAGACCATGCCATCGAGGATCGAGTCGAATTCGTGGGGAAAGGCGACGAAGATTATCGCGACGGCCAGGCCCTTGAGGGTTTCCTCCACCAGCGGCGCAACCAGGGCGGCGCCGGTCAGGTCAATCAGGAACGGGTCGTTGATGAAGATCTCGAAGCCTAATTGGAGCACGGCGCCCCAGATGATTGCCCCGGTAGTTGCGACAAAGGCTCCCCAGCCAAAGGCTCCGACGAGCAGTCGCAGCGGTTCTTTCTCGAAGCGATCAAGCCAGTAGACAATCGCGGCATAGATCAGGGCGGGTACGAAGCTGAGCAGGACGGCGATCAGAAAGGGCATAGGGCGCTTCTCCGGGAGAGGGACGTAGCGGCGAGGGTGCCCTCATAGCACCCCCTTGGTGCTGGGAACGGCGCTGGCCAGGCGCGGATCATGGCGCGTGGCGGCGTCGAGAGCGCGCCCGAGGGCCTTGAAGAGGGCCTCGACCTTGTGGTGGTCGTTGTGGCCGTAGAGCACCCGGGCGTGCAGGTTCAGACGGCCATGGATGGCGATGCTTTCGAGCAGATGGGCGATCAGGTCGGTGCCGAGCTGGCCGACGCGGGGGGTGGCGAATTCGGCCTGCACCACGCAGTAGGGTCGCCCGCCCAGGTCTACGGCGACGAGGGCCAGGGACTCGTCCATAGGCACGAAGCTATGGGCGGTGCGCACGATGCCGCGGCGCTCGCCGAGGGCCGCGTCGAGGGCGCGCCCCAGGCAGATGCAGGTGTCCTCGGCCGTGTGGTGCTCATCAACGTGCAGATCGCCGCGGGCGGTCACGCTCAGGTCGAACAGGCCATGCTTCGCCCAGAGGGTCAGCATATGGTCGAGAAAGCCGATGCCGGTATTGACGGCGGCCTGACCGCTCCCGTCGAGGTTGAGGCTGAGACTGATCTCCGTCTCGCCGGTGGCCCGTTCAATACTGGCGGTGCGCGGCGCTTGCATAGGTTCGGCCCCCCTACTCGGCTTTGCGCCGGAGACTGCGCGCGCTGCTGAAGCCATCAGGGTAGCGGCGACGCAGGTTTTCGATATTCTCCCGCATCGCCTCGCCGAGGCGCCGGTCAGGCGCGTCACGGGCGAGGGCGACGTACCAGAGTGCGTCGCCGAGTTCGGCGCGGAGCGCGCCCTCGTCCAGAGGATGGAGGTGTCTCTTGAGGGCGTCGCTGAATTCGCCGGCCTCGCCGGCGAGGCCCAGGGCGGCATTGAGCAGGCGCGCGCGCTCGTCGCGCCCCGGGGCCTCGCTGCGCAGGGCCAGGCGCCGGCGCTCATTGGCGTCCATCGTTGTTATGCTCCAATCAGGCGCAGCACCTCGTCGAGCACGGCGCCGTTGGCCCCGATGCCCTCGCCGCCCTCGATGGTCGGCGCGCCCTTCCAGTCGGTGAAGCTGCCGCCGGCCTCGGTGAGAATGGGGAGCAGCGCGGCGGCGTCCCAGACATTCATCACCGGGTCGAGGGCCACCTCGGCTCGCCCGGTGGCGACCAGCATGTAGCCGTAGCAGTCGCCCCAGGTGCGAAACAGCCCTGCGGCGCCGAGGATGCGGGCGAACGCTTCGGCCTTGCCGTAGCGCTCGTAGCCCTCCGCAACGGTGGCCACCACCAGGCTCTCGCGCAGGGTCTTCACCGTCGAGACGCGGCATGGGCGCCCGTTCCAGGTGCAGCCCAGGCCGCGCGCGCCAGCGACGATCTCGCCAAGGGCCGGCATGTGCACCACCCCGGCCACCGGCTCGCCCTCGCGCAGGATGCCAATCATCACTCCGTAGAGCGGCACGCCATGGATGAACGATTTCGTTCCGTCAATTGGGTCAAGCACCCAGCGATAGGTCGCTCCGGGGGGGCCGCTGAGGCCCTCCTCTTCACCGAGAACGGCATGGTTGCGGTAGCGCCCCTGGATGGCCTCGCGCAGATAGGCTTCAGCCTCACGGTCGGCCACGGTGACCGGGGAGGCGTCAGTCTTGCGCTCTACCACCAGGTCGCGCTGGAAGTGACGCAGGGTGATCTTTCCAGCATGGATGGCGATCTGGGTGGCAAAATCGAGCAGTTCGCGCAGTTCGGCGCCCATGGGTCTCTCCTTAGGACTCGAGCCGCCACCAGTGTACCATGCTCGTGCGATTTCGGATTTTGGATTTCGGATTTCGGATTTTGGATCTGGCTTCGCAGCGGGACCTGGCGGCGAGGGGCGCGCCGTCCATCCAACAGCGACCGCCATCAGTTGGTAAGAAAGTACTCGTCACGCGGCAACAGGTCGGTGTTGATCTCGCCATGGCGCGGCGTTTCCGGCGTCCAGAACGTCGCCGGCTGGGAGCGGATGAAGGCGCGCACCAGTTCGGGATCGATCCCGCCCCGCTGGAGGTGGGAGCGCACTGCCGGCTCATCGAGGCGGCGCAGCAGCGCCTCCGGCTCGTAGGCGACCGGCTCGTTGCTGCCAAGCAGCATAAAGTCGCCAATCTGGACGCCGTAGGGAAAGACCTGGCGGAAGGTGACGCCGGTGCGCCTGGTGGGCATCCACTGGGCCATCAGCCCGCCCGCGGCCAGGCGCGCGCGCGCCTGTTCAAAGAACTCGCGCGAGTAGAGCAGGCCGCTGCCCGCGCGCCAGGGCTGGATGGCATCGGCCTGGATCACATCGAAGCGCCGGTCGGAATGGGCCAGGGCGCGCCGTCCATCGCCAACCTCCAGGCGGTAGCGGGGATCGCCAAGCAAGGCCTGGAGCGGCGCGCTGGCCGTTTCCCGGGCGAAGGTCGTCAGCGCCGGAAGCTGCGATCCGATCAGTTCGACCGCCAGGATGCTCTGCGTTTCCGGGCGCAGACCCGCGCTGTAGGGGGTGCCGCCGGAGCCGATCCCGATGATCAGCATCTCGCGGGGATGCGGATGCGCCAGCGCCGGCAACGCTCCGAGGATGACGTGCACATCGAGGAACGGCACTGCGCCTTGCTCGTTGCCGCTGGAGTACAGGACAGCCTGTTCGCCGCGGCTGATGATCGCCGTAACGCCGCTGGAGTCCTCCACCACCGTCGCCCCGGCCTGCCCGCTGCCGTGCAGCGCGGCCCAGAGCCGGCTGTTCGATGGCATAAGGGCGATGAGCGCAGCGAGCGCCAGGGCCAGGGCAAGGGGGAACGCGCAGCGGGCGCCTCCCGGGCGCGGGAAGGCGCACGCCAGCGCCCCGAGGGCGAACCCCAGACCGACCAGGGCGAAGATAACCAGCACCCCGCTCGTGCCGAAGGCGTCGAGGAGGATGGTGCCGGTGAGGGTGGCCCCGGCCACGTTGCCGAGCAGGTTCGCCATCTGGAGCAGGCCGACGTTGCGCCCGACGCTGCCCGTCTCGGTCTGCACCGCCTTTTGCACGAAGGGCAGCGTCAGGCCGATCAGCAGATTCGGGGGCAGCAGCAGCGCCAGCGGCAGGAAGGCCAGCAGAGACACAGACGCGCCGAAGGAAGAGACAGCCATCGCGGACGGCGCGCTCAGGCGGGCGGCGAGGGCGGAGAGGGCCAGAGCCGAGGCGAGCACGTAGAGCATCACGGTCGCCTGGGTCAGCATGAACCACGGGCGAGGATCAGCGGCGCGCCGCACCAGGCGGGCCCCGAGGGCCGTGCCAACCCCGTCGCCGAGCAGCACCAGGGCCACCAGAATGGCGAAGGTGTAGGCGAAGGACTCCAGCGGCACGCTGAGGAGACGGAACCAGACCACCTGCAAGCCAATGGCGAGAAAGCCGGAGACAAAGACGAGCGCGCTCCAGAACCACAGGCGCGCCGAGCGGCCGCCCGGCGCGCCCTGCCGCGCGTGCCGGCGGCCGTCGCCAGCGGCGAAGGCCGGCGCGACAACCAGCGCCGCCGCCCCGACCACGGCGCTGAGCACGGCCCCGGCATACGAGGCGCCATCGAAGCCCAGCGCGCCGACGAGCAGGCATCCGCCCACCAGCGCCCCCAGGGCCGCGCCGATGATATTGATCGCCTCCAGACGCCCGATGGTCTGCGGCGCTTCATCAATCGAGCGCACCAGCGCCCGCGCCAGGAGCGGCAGCGACAGGCCCATCAGGGTGGTGGGGATCAGCAGGGTGAGGAACGAAGCGGTCATCAGACCCGCCAGACCGGCGGCCAGGGCGTGCAGACGCAGGAACAGCAGATCGTAGAACAGCAGGCGCGCCACGAGGGCGAAGGCGGCGATCCCCAGGTTGCATAGCCCGAACAGGCGCACCGCCGTCCGGCTGGAGAGCCGATCGGCGATGCCGCCGCCAATCAGACTGCCGGCCCCCAGCCCGGCCAGATAGGCCGCCACGATGATAGTCACCGAGCGCACGTCGGCGCCGGTGAACAGGCCCAGGAGCCGCTGCCAGGCGGTCTGATAGAGCAGGGCGCAGAACCCCGACAGAAAATAGATCCCCAGGATGATCGGCACTGCCAGGTTCCGCCGTAACGCGACAATCGCCGGGGGCAGGCTTCGAGGGTGGGTTGCAGACTTCATTGATCCCCGCGGGCAGGTGAAGCTATTCCGGATTGTGGATTTTGGATTTTGGATTCTGGATTGCCGTAAGCAGGGAACCCTGGTTGCCCTGCTGCCGGATCGCCGCCAGTCGTCTGCTATCTATGATACGCGAGGAGTATTACGAGCGTCTATCGAGAGTCAGGGTCAACGATAGATGCGCGGCGCCGGATAGGCCCGTCGGCGCCGGCGAGGCATGATCAGGGTAAGGGCCAGACCGGCGACGAAGCCGCCGATGTGGGCCCAGAAGGCGATGCCGCCCTCGGTGATCTGCCCCAGATCCTGAATCCCCAGAAAAAGTTGCATCACGAACCAGAATCCGATCCACAGGAGGGCGGGGACGCCGAAGACGCCAAAAATGAGCGAAAACGGCCAGATGAAGAGATTGACCCGCGCCGCCGGAAACATTAACACGTAGGCCCCCAGCACGCCGGATATGGCTCCACTGGCCCCCAGGTTGGGGATCGGCGAGAGCGGCCCGGTGACATACTGGGTCATTGTAGCGGCAACTCCGCACATCAGGTAGAACAGCAGATAGGGAATGCGTCCGAATACATCCTCGACATTATCGCCGAAAATCCAGAGGAAGAGCATATTGCCGAAAATGTGCCCGAAGCTCCCGTGCAGGAACATGGCCGTAAAAATGGTGGCCAGCACCCAGAGCGTGCCGCGTCCTTCCAGCCAGGCGGTAAGCTCCAGCGGCACAAAACTGAACCGCAGGGTGAACTCAATACCGCGCAGCAACTGAAGCGCGAACACGATGACGTTAATGATCACCAGCATGCGGGTGACAATCGGGGTGTGGTGCGTCGGGTTCTCGTCGCCTATGGGTATCACGCCTCCGCCTTTCTGCGCCGCGAGCGCATTAATCGTGAGCGATGTTTTCTGATATTGACTGCAGGGGCACAGAGGACGTAGAGAACCGCGGAGTTCGTCCGGGTCACGCATCTCTGCTTAAAGCGCGCCTGGATGACACGGCTGGCGGCTATCAGAGCACATCGTTCACCAATCACCGAGATGCTCCGGTCTCATTGTACACGGCGCAGGCGCGCCGGCAAAGCCTCGCCGGGCGCGACAGGCCAGGTTTCTCGCGCATGGGCTCAGGCGGGGCGTGCAGCTCCGCTCTTCCTGCCGGTTCGCGCGGCGGCGCCCGGCGCTTCGCCGGCGCCCTAGGTAGCGGGCACGAAGGCATTTTCGGCATCCCACAGCCGGGCGACGCGGGCCTGGCCGTCGTCGTCGAAGGTCAGGGCGTAGAGGTCAGGCAGGGTCATGCGCTGCTGGAAGGCGAAGTCCACCGTGGGGTCAACGTGCTGGAGAATGAGCGCCAGCAGGGCGCCGTGGGTGCTGGCAGCGATCTGCTGGCCGGCGTGGCGGCGCGCCAGGTGCTCAATGAGCGCGACGCCGCGCCGTTGCGCCGCGGCGTTGGATTCACCGCCGGGAAAGGCGTATTGGGGGTCGGCCCAGGTGACGGCTGTGGCCGCCTCGCGCTCCGCGTCGGGCACGTCGCCGAGCTGGCGCTCGCGCAGGTCGTCGAGTTCGAGCACCTCAAGGCCGAGGGCGCGGGCCAGGGGCGTGAGCGTCTGGCGCGCGCGGCGGGAGGGGCTGCTGTAGAGGGCAACGATGGGCCTTCCGGCGAGCAGCCCCGCCACGTGCTCGGCCCCGGCGCGCCCGGCCGCCGAGAGGGCGCGTTTGCCCTCCGGGGTGCGCACGGCGTGCGCGTGACGGATCAGGTAGATCGTGGTGGGCATGGGGAGTCTCCAGAAGGCAGTCAAGCTGACCTCGGTCCACAATCATTGTACCCCTCTTGCGAGGATTGAGGGGTGTGCGGAGGGAGCGGCGAGCAGGAAGCGGGAAGCGCGAGATGGGGGATTGTACGCCCTTAGCAGGGATTGAGGTTATTCGGACTGCCGGCATACCCGGCAAAGACTCGACGGGTGCAGGTTTTAATCCCCTCGCGGGGATTGAGGTTATTCGGACCTAACCTCGCTCCGGCTCGGCCAGGGTCACGTGACCTTAGATTTTAATCCCCTCGCGGGGATTGAGGTTATTCGGACGGGGGGGATTCGAGGGGCTTCCTTCGAGGGGCTTCCGTTTTAATCCCCTCGCGGGGATTGAGGTTATTCGGACATCATTGGAGCTGACGCGCGTCCAGCTCGACTGCGCGCGCAGTTTTAATCCCCTCGCGGGGATTGAGGTTATTCGGACCGTGGTCCAGGCACGACGCGAACAGGCGCATCGCCTCGGTTTTAATCCCCTCGCGGGGATTGAGGTTATTCGGACTCCACGTACTCCGAGACTGTTAATGATCGCGACCATTTGCTGTTTTAATCCCCTCGCGGGGATTGAGGTTATTCGGACGCAGAGCGAGCGGCACGTTGCTCAGCACACGCGTTTTAATCCCCTCGCGGGGATTGAGGTTATTCGGACTCCACGTACTCCGAGACTGTTAATGATCGCGACCATTTGCTGTTTTAATCCCCTCGCGGGGATTGAGGTTATTCGGACATTATCCTCTACCTCGCCTACGTCGCGGTCAAATTCATGTTTTAATCCCCTCGCGGGGATTGAGGTTATTCGGACCCGAGGGTGAGATACCCTCGGACGAGCTGGCGCGGGGGTTTTAATCCCCTCGCGGGGATTGAGGTTATTCGGACCCGCATCGCAGCGCACGAACGATCGTCGTTGCGCAGTTTGCGTTTTAATCCCCTCGCGGGGATTGAGGTTATTCGGACGGTATGAGGATGGATTATTGTAGCTGGGGGTGATGACGATGAGTTTTAATCCCCTCGCGGGGATTGAGGTTATTCGGACATAGCGGCGTGCCTGGGGGATATGCATACGCGGTATACGGTTTTAATCCCCTCGCGGGGATTGAGGTTATTCGGACAGCGCTTGGACCGCCGAGGACATCACCGCTCGGATTGCGTTTTAATCCCCTCGCGGGGATTGAGGTTATTCGGACAAATAGGATTAGAACGTAATGGAAAATATCTCCTCTCTCCGTTTTAATCCCCTCGCGGGGATTGAGGTTATTCGGACCATTCCTAATGCTCTGTCATGGACGGAGGTTCTCGCCGGGTTTTAATCCCCTCGCGGGGATTGAGGTTATTCGGACCGGGCGGCCTCCTGGCGATTTTGCCTGGCTCCAGCGCGGCGTTTTAATCCCCTCGCGGGGATTGAGGTTATTCGGACTGAGGTTTACGCGTACGCTCACCCGGCGCGTCCTTGACAGTTTTAATCCCCTCGCGGGGATTGAGGTTATTCGGACGCCCTGAAGTGCCAGGAAGAGCACACACCGAACCGCGAGAGAGTAAATCCAAACGCTGGGAAAAAGGTGATGAGGAAGGAAGAGGACGAC